>JBBRZY010000326.1:0-5834 GCA_038252885.1 Anaerolineales bacterium
GAGGCCGAGCAAGTCATTCACACCATTCCCTCCGCCGCCGCGCGCGCCGGCCCGCTCAGTGTGCTGGCCGAGCGCCTCGGTGGCTCAGCCGGCGCCGAGGCCGCCCAGGCCGCCTTAGCTGGCGCGCCCGACGAGGCCGACCCGAACGAGCGCGGCTGGCTGATCGTCGGCCTCCTGCCGCATCTGCCAGAGCCGGCCAGGCTCACTGCGCTGGCCCAACTGCGCTCCATCAATGACGCCGGCCTGCGCGCGCCCATGCTGGCCCACGCCGCCCGCCACCTGCCCGAAACCCACCGGCCCGCCCTGCTGGCCGACGCGCTCGCGCAGGCGCGCGCCATCGACGAGGCCGAAACGCGGGCGGGCGCCCTCTCCGGTCTGTTGCCCACGCTGCCGCCCGCCGAGCGCGCCGCCGTCGCCGCCGAAGCGCTGGCCGCCGCCGCTACGCTGAACGATGACACCCAGTGGGGCCACGTGGCCCGATGGACTGCCGCCAGCCTCCCGCCCGAGAACTTAGCCGCCGCCTACTCCGTGGCGCGCGCCCTCGGCCCGGTGGAGGCGCGGGCTGAGGCGCTCAGCGCCCTGGCGCTCGTCGCCCCGGAGGCCAACCGCCCCGCCCGCCTGGCCGAAGCCCTGCAAGCCGCCGCCCAGGTGCCGGGCGGTTGGGACCGGGCCTTTGCCGTCGAGCCGCTGGCCGGCGTGCTGCCGCCTGAGCTGTATGACCTGGCGCTGTCGATCGGCCGCACTATCGCGGACGACTGGGCGCGCTCTGACGTGCTGGCCGAGCTGTCGGTGAACATGCCGCCCGACCTCAAAGCCGCCGTCCTGCAAGAGGCGCTCGCCGCCGCCCGCGCCGCCACCCAGCCCTGGCCGCGCGCCCGCGCCCTCACCGGCGTCGCCGCGCAGCTGGACTAGCTCGCTGATTGGAAACTTGAAGGAGACCGCCCCCATGCCGCCCGCCGCCACCCTCGCCGCCAAGCTGAAGCTCAAGCCCAACGCCCGCGCCGCCCTCGTGCGCGCGCCTGAGGGCTACCTCGACCAACTCGGCCCGCTTCCGGCAGGCGTTACCGTCGCCACTGGCCTGCGCGGCCAGTTCGACTGGGTGCAGATCTTCGTTAAGAATCAAAGCGAGATCAGCGCCCTGGCCCCCCAGGCCGTGGCCGCCCTCAAGCCCACGAGTCTGCTGTGGATTTCTTTCCCCAAAGGCAGCTCCAAAATGCAGACCGACCTCACCCGCGACAAGGGCTGGGAGGCGCTGCACGCCTACGACCTGCGCTGGGTCACCCTGGTCTCGGTCAATGACACCTGGTCGGCCTTCGCCATGCGCCCGCTGCGCCCCGGCGAAACGCGCCAGCCCTGGAGCTAAACCGCGCGTCACAAACCGCAGCCGCCCCGTAGCCCGTTGGCCACTCTGCCCCACCCGGAACCTAAAACGCCCCCTTTGCGTCTTATAGGCGTGAAGGAGCTCACATCATGAAACGCCTGTTTGCAAGTCTATTATTGGTAGCAGTTTTTATCAGTGCCTGTTCTACCCCCGGGTCGCCCATCGTGATTACGGAGGAGACCGCCACGCCAACGGAGCCGGTCAGCACCCCGACCCCCACGCCCACCCATATCCCGGTGGACCTGCCGCCCGCCGCGCGCGCCGCCATGCAGGCGTTGGCCGCCGCGCTCGGCCTCTCGATTGACGACATTACTTTGGTCAGCACCGAAGCGGTGGATTGGCCCGATGGCTGCCTGGGCATCGTCCATATGGGCGTCATGTGCACCCAGGGCATCGTGCCCGGCTTCCGCGTAGTCCTGTCGGCCAACGACCAGCAGTATGAGTACCACACCAACGCTGATGGCTCGACCGTGACGCCTGCCGATAAGGTGCCGGCCGAACCGCCCGCCGGCCTCGTGGACCGCGTGCGCCAAATGTTAGCCGACGCACTGGGCCTCGACCTGGACGCCGTCACCCTCGCCAGCGTCACTGGTGTCGAGTGGCCCAACACTTGCTTGGGGCTGTCGCTGCCTGGCCTGGCCTGCGCCGATGTGATCGTCCCCGGCTACCTGGTCGCGCTCGAAGCGAACGGCCGGACGTATGCGTACCATACCAACGGCGACGGCAGCACGGTGCAGCCCGGCACACTCTGGCTCGTCTGGGAGCGCAACGGCGGCATCGCCGGCTTCTGCGACAGCCTGGCGCTGTTCGGCTCGGGCGAGGCGCAAGCCCTCAACTGCCACCACGGGACTGACACCCTGACTACCACGCTCACCGCCGAAGAGCGCGCCCAGCTCGAAGCCTGGGTGGCTGAGTATGGCACGGTGGCGATCGAGCAGACCATCACTCCCATGCCGGCCGATGGCATGGACGTGAAGCTGGTGATCTATGGCACCGGCCACGCCCAGCCCGACGCCGCCACGCAAGATGTGATGGTGCTGTGGGCTCAAACGGTCTACGGCCGCTTCGCCCAATAATCTTCGACCACTTAACCACCAGCGCCGGCCCCAACCAGTGGGACCGGCGCTGGTTGTTTTAACCATCGAAGTTAACCAAAAAGCGCGCCTGCGATGCAGACGCGCTCCTGGTTGGACCAGTGGGTCAGGGTTTTTCCTGTGCCCCCACGGAGATTCGAACTCCGGTTTTGGCCTTGAAAGGGCCGCGTCCTGGTCCACTAGACGATGGGGGCGCGGGCGGGGAAATAATAACAGAAAAAAGGTAGAAACGGAAGAGACGCGAGTCCGGTGCGACAGTGTGCTACACCGCCCGCATCAGCAAGTAGTGCGGCCCCGAGATCGGCAGGTCAAACATCTCCCCCTGTGGCGCGAAGCCCAGCCGCTCATAGAACGCCAACGCGCTCACCCGGCCGTTGCACCACAGCGTCGTGCCGCCCTGCTCACGCACTTGCGCCACACACGCCTCCACCAGCGCCCGCCCCACCCCCTGCCCTTGCTGCTCCGGCCGCACCGCCATCCCGCGCAGCCGCCAGGCATCCGCCTCGGCCGCGCCCGGCGGCGGCTCACGGTAGACCGACGCAATGCCAATCAAGTCCTCGCCCACGAACGCCCCCGCGTGCCAGGCCTCCGGCATTTGGTCCAACGGATAGCGCGTCGTCTCCACCGGCTGGCCGGGCCGCAGCACCTGCTGGCGAATTGGCCGCGTGGCCTCCACCGAGATCGAACGGACAACGAGCGCCATCAGCGCGAAGCCACCTGCGCGCGGTTACGGCCAGGGTCCAGGTAGCGCGCATACACCCAGGCCAGCGTCATCGTCGGAATAAACTGTGTGCCGGGGATCAGGCTTTCGATCACCGTCACGCCCCGCAGCGGCCCCAACCCCAGCCGCGTCAAGATAATCCAGCCCACCGGCGCGGATAGAAAGTCGAGGCCCAGGTCTAGCAGGTCGAGCAGCACCACCACGCTCAAGGGCGTCAGCCGCAAAGCCTCCAAAGCCCCCGCCTCGGGCGGCAAGTTAATGCGGCGGATGCGCACGAAGACATACGCGCCCACCGCCACGGCCAGCAGCAAAGCGCCGCCCACCACGCACAGCAGCGCGTACCCCCAGCGCGGGTCAATCTGTATTCCAAACTCTGGCATATCAGTAACGCTCCCCGGCTCTGCGAATATCCCGGCGGCCGGTCACTTCACGCATCCGGCACCGACAGCGACCGCAGCGCCGTCCGCGCCGCCGCCCGGTTGTAGTCCATCTCCGATGCGTCGGCGACGATGTCTTCCAGCGTCGTCCGCGCCCGCTCGTCGCCCATCCGCCCCAGCGCGCTCAACATGTACTGCCGCACCTGCGGCCGGGGCTCAACCGGCAAGCGCTCCAGCAGCGCCGGCACCGCCTCCACCGCGCGCAGCTTGCCCAGCGCGCTGGCGGCCAACCGGCGCACGTTGCCATCCGCATCGGCCAGCGCAGCAATCAGCGTCGGCACCGCCGTCGGGTCGTTACCCTCGCCTAGCGTGTGAATCTGCGCGGCGCGCTCGCGGGCGGCGGCCGGCATCGCATCGAGCGCGGGCGCCACCGGCGTGGCGGCCGGGGCCGTGCGCACGGGCGGCGGCGGCGCCCCGGTGGCCTTCCAGCGCTGCTCGGCCGCCACCACGCACCGGATCAGCCCATAGCTGATGCTGGCCGGCAGCCGCGACTTGATCGGCGCCAGCCGGTCGAGCGCGCCCGCCTGCGTAATGGCCGCGCGGATCTGGCCTTGCAGGCTGGCCGGCACCACGGCGTTCACATCCGCCTGGCCCTCAGCGATGAGCTGCGCCAGGTGCGTGTAAACCGTGTCGAGCGTCAGCCCGCGCGCCGCCGCAATGTGCTCCGGCTTGTGCCCGGCCGTCAGCAACCGGCCCGTTTCGAGCACGGTGTTGTTGGGCAGGGCGCGCGTCTCACTCGGCGCAACGGCCGGCGGGCGGTTCGTCCCATTCAGGCTGGGCGCACTGCTCAGCGTGCGCGTGGTCGTCCGTGTGGTGGGCGTGACGCCGCGCCCGACCGTCACCCCGCCCACCGCAATCGCCAGCCGCGCCTGCACCGCCCGTTCGCCGCGCGCCGTCAGCCCCAGCACCGGGCGGCTGCCGCCGGTCGTTTGCAAATAGCCCCCCACCAATAACTCCCCCACCAACTCTTCCAAATCCGCCAGCCGCAGCGCCGCCAGCTTGGCGTAATTCGGGGCGCGCACATAGCCCGTGCCGTCCAGCGCGGGCGCGCCTTTCAACAGTTGCGCCAGCTTGCCCTTGCCCACCCCCCAGCGCAGTTGCTGCACCGTGTCGAGCACGATCAGCGCGGCCCGCTCGGTGGCTGTCTCGGCTGGGCGGTCCTGGCTGGTATCGGCCGGCAGGTTCCCGGCGCAGATGTCGCAGCAGATGATCGCGTCGTCGCTCACAGCCGGGCTGTCGTCGCCGAAGTGGTGCAGCATGGTTGCACGGCGGCACTGGCGCGCCTCGGCGTAGGCCAGCATCAAATCCAACTGGCGGCGCTTGTGGTCGCGCCGGGCCGACACTTGCTTGGCCAGCGCCGCCAGCGCCGGGCCGGGCAGCGGCGTGGTCTCCACCCGCATCTGGTAATAGCCGTCGTCCGGCAGGCGGCGCAGCGCCCCGGCCGCTTCGAGTTGTTCGAGCGCAATCCGCAGCTTCACCGGCGTCAGCTTGGTGGCCTGCGTCAGCCCGTCGCGCGCCACGCCCTCGGCCGCCGCCGGCCGCGAGAGAAACGTATGCACCGCCCGCAGCTCGTCGCTGGTGGGCGTGTCGTTCTCAATGAAGTGCTGATGCATGAAGATGTCGCGCGCGGCGTACAGCAGCACGGCGCGCGCCGGCAGCCCATCGCGCCCGGCGCGGCCGGCCTCTTGATAGTAGGCCTCCAGCGAGCCCGGCACCGCGTAGTGGATCACGAAGCGCACGTCCGGCCGGTCAATGCCCAGGCCAAAAGCGTTGGTCGCCACCACCACCGGAAGGTCGCCCGAGAGAAACGCGTCCTGCACTTCCGAGCGCGTGGCCGCGTCGAGTTGGCCGTGATAAAATCGCGCCGGAATTTTCAGCCGGTCGTTAACATAGGCCGCCACGCCTTCCGCATCTTTGCGCGTGCCGGTGTAGATAATGCCGCCGCCGCGCGGCACACCGTTCACGGGCGCTTTGGCATTGTCCGCCGGCAGCGCCTCGCGCAAGATCGCGCCCAGCAGCCGCTGTTTGGTTGCCATGTCCGACGCGCTTTGCACCTCAAACGACAGGTTAGGGCGGTTGAAGCCGGTGATCAGCCGCGCCGCGCTTGGCAGCCCCAGCATCTGGATGATGTCGTCCTGCACGCGCGGCGTGGCCGTGGCCGTCAGCGCCACCGTCACCGGCACCTTCAGCGCCAGCCGCGC
>JBBRZY010000327.1:0-5827 GCA_038252885.1 Anaerolineales bacterium
CCCACGTCCCACCGACGCGCACCGCCTCGCCGCCGCCCTCCCGCACCTCGCCGCCGGCCGCCAGCCGGCCATCGGCGACGCCAGACCCCACCGCGACGACCACGCTCTCGCCCGTCGCCAGCCAGACCCCGCCGCCGACCGTCATCCCCAGCACGGTTACGTCCGTGCCCGCCACCAACCCCCCGCCGCCGCCGCCGGTGCCGCCCGCTGGCTTCGTCGGCATGAACGGCGGCCCCATCGAAGGCCACAACAGCGTCTATCCCTACGAGGGCAACCTCGATCACAACCCGCTGCTGCGCGACGCCAGCTTCAGTTGGCTGGCGCGCGCCGGCGTGCAGTGGTACCGCAATTACGCCTCCGACGACATCGTCCACAGTTGGTCCTTCGTCGAGCAGCAGCCGGGCGTGTTCGATTGGTCCGCCTGGGACATTCTCGTGACCAGCGCCCAGAACAACCAGCTCAACCTGCTGGCCTCCATCGGCAACAGCGTGCCGCCGTGGGCCAACGGCTCGGCCAACTGGCGCAACCCGCCCAGCGACCTATACAGCGACCCGTGGGAGGCCACCGCCTGGTACCGCTTCGTGGCTGCCATCGTCGAGCGCTACGACGGCGACGGCCAGGCCGACATGCCCGGCCTCACCCGCCCGATCAAGTATTGGGAGGTCTGGAACGAGCCCGACCTGCGCGACGCCGGCCGCCCGCCCGACTACCCCGCCCGCCAGTTCAACGGCAACGCCCAAGACTACGTGCGCCTGCTGGCCGTCGCCTACTCGGCCATCAAGCACGCCGACGCCGCCGCCACCGTCGTCGGCCCGGCCATCTCGCGCATCCCCGGCTTCGCCTACGATCCCAAGTGGACGATGTGGGACTGGGCCGGCTTTGTGAACGCGGGCGGCCTCAACTACGTGGATGTCGTCAGCTTTCACATCTACTTCGACCGCACCGTCTGGGACCCCGACGGCGTGGCCGAGTTGGTGCTCAACGCCGTAGACGCCAACCGGGGCGGCAAGCCGGTCTGGCTGACCGAGACCGGCTGGGAGGGCAACCCCGGCGCCGACCACGCCGACAAGGCCCGCAACCTGGTGCGCTCAGCCCTCATCTTCTGGGCGCGCCCGTTTATGGACCGCTACTTCTGGTATTCGTGGCAAGAGTCTGAAACGCACGAGGGCTCCGACCACAAGGGCCTGCTCCAGTCCACCAGCGGTGTTGCCGCCGTCGGCGTCGAGCCCGACCCACTCTTCCACCCCGCCTACCGCGCGCTGGCCGTCATGAACCGGGTGCTGGCCGGCTATGGCCCCGCCCAGCGCCCGGCCACGCTCGACGTGGGCGGCGCGGCGCGCGTCTACAAGTTCAACGCCAACGGGCGCGAGGTCTGGGTGGCCTGGAACCGGCAGACCAGCGGCACCACCACCATCGCGCTCGACACGGGCGGCCGCACCCTGCGTATGATTGGGCTGTACGGGGAAGACCTGGGGACGTTCGCGGGCGGCAGCCTGACCCTCGGCCCCAACCCAATCTACCTGACCACCGACCTGAACTGGAACCAGAACCTGGGCCGCATCACCGGGCGGGTGCGCGTCGCCTCGCTGGGCGCGGTGTGGGCCAACGGCGCGGCCGGCGTCACCGTGCAGCTCTCTGGCCCGGTCTCGGCCAGCACCACCACCAACAGCGCCGGCAACTACGTCTTCGAGTCTCTGCCCGACGGCGTCTACACCGTCAGCGTCGCCGGCCTCAGCCAAAGCGCCACCGTCGGCCGCGAACTGCCCTGGGGCCGCACCTCGTTCACCGTCCCATAGGGCGACCGAACACCGCCTTAAACCAAATGGCCGCGTCACCTGCGCGGCCTCCCCGACCATCTGTCTGCCCCTCCCCTTTCGAGCGTCCTTTTTCTCTTTCTTTTTCCTCTGCTCTTCTACGCCACCATCTGCGCCTCCCCTCGCCGCTGCGCCAAATATCGCACCGCCATCACCAACGGCAGCAGCGCCACCACCAGGCTTAGCCAGGCCAAATTGCTGAAGCCAATCAGCCCAAACAACACGCCGCTTTGCAGACTGCCTAGCGCCGAAATTAGGTTGACCAGCAGGTCGTTGCCGCCCTGCAACCCCGCCCGTTCGCTCAGCGTCAGCGTGTCGGTCAGCAGCGCCGCGCCGGCCACATAACAGAAGTTCCAGCCCAGGCCCAGCAGAAACAGCGCCACCGCCAGCACCCCCGTCACCTGCGACAGCGGGGCCAGTAGGCAGGCCGCCACCAGCAGCCCCACCCCCGCGATGATCGTCGCCGGGCGGCCGAAGTTGTCTGCCAGCCGTCCGGCGATCATCGACAGCCCAAACATCCCCAGCGTGTGCGCCGCGATCACCAGCGACACATCGCCCAGCGTGTGGTCATGCGCCTTCATGTAAACGCTGGTGATCGTCATCACCATCACCATCACCAATTGGCCGATCACCATGGCCGCCACCGCCAGGCGCGTGCCGGGCTGCGCGAAGATTTTGCGCAGCGGCCGGCTGGGCGCCGCCGGTGGCCGGCCCGCCGCCGCATCGTCCGACGCAGCTGTGGCCGCCAACTGGCGCGCCAGGTCGCGCGGGTCCGGGCGCAGGAAGAAGAACAGCACCACCAGGCCCAGTGCATAGAACACCGTGGCGGCCCACCACGGCCCGGCCAGCTCGTTCTGGCCGCCGGCCTGCGCCCACTGCCCGGTCGGCCCGACCAGCGCCGGCCCCAGGATCGCGCCGACCGTGCCGCCCAGCACCACCAGGCTGATGGCCCGCGCCCGTTCCTTGGCCGGGTGCATCTCCGCCGCGGCGTAGCGGCTTTGATCGGTTACGCCACGCGTCAGGCCGATCAGCACATAGCCAATGAGGAGAAGTGCGAAGCTGCCCAGGTTGGTGGCCACGGCCGCCAGCGCCGCGCCGCCGGTGCCCAGCGCCAGCCCCACCACCAGCCCCCAGCGGCGGCCCAGCCGGTCCATCAGGCGCGCGGCCGGGTAGGCCGACAGTGCGCTGCCGAACTGGTAAGCGGCGCCGGGCACGCCGGCGAACACCGGATTGCCAGTCATTTGCACCGCCGCGATGGCCCCCACAGTCGAGCCGGCCAGAAAGGCCGCCGAGGTGGCGCTCTGTCCGAAAAACAGCAGCCAGGTCAGCCGCGTATGCACTGCCGGCGCGGGGCGGCCGAACCAGCCTGTCATGTTGGGGGTCACTTCGCCGGTAAGGCGCGGTTGAGCTTTTCGAGGCGCTCGCAGATCAGGCGCAGGGTCTGCCAGTCGCGCCGGGCGAGGAAGATCTCGGCCAGGCGCGTCAGCGTGTTGGGGTCCATGTTGCGCAGCTTCACCAGTTCGCTGTACACGCGCGCCGCGTCGTTGTCGGTCCGGCCAGTCTTGAGGTAACTGACCGCCACCTGGATCAATTCTTGTTCGCGTATCCGGTCGCCGTCTTCCAGCGTGCCAGTCTTGGCCAGGCTGCCGGTTTGGCTCAGCCCGCCGGTCTTGATCTTGTTGAGGGTGCCGGTCTTGCTGGGTTCGGGGGCGTGAATGGCCACGCGCCGGATGGCGTTGAGGAATTCGTCGGTGTTGAAGGGCTTAATCAAGTACTCGCGCGCGCCCGCGGCCATGGCCTGCCGCAGCACCTCGCGCTCGCCGTCGTACGACATCGCCATGCACACCGTCGTCGGGCTCACATTCGCCAGCGCGCGGATGGCCGTCAGGCCGTCCACCTTCGGCATGTGCACGTCAATCACCGCCACGTCCGGCTGCTGGCTGCGGGCCATCTCCACCGCCTCCTGGCCGTCGCGGGCGAGCGACACCACCTCGATGTCGTTTTCAAGCGACACCATCATCTCCGCGCTGCGGCGGAACTCCGCGTTGTCGTCGGCGATGAGCAGGCGAATCACAGCTAAGGACTGCATGTAGATCGGGCCGTCTGTTAATAGCCGCGCCGCGCGAGGCCCGCGGGCGGGTCACGCGGCGCGGAGGCTAAACCGAATTTAGGCGCCGCGCCCGCCGATGCCGCCCTTGGTGTTCTGGGGCAGGATCAGCTCGACATCCGAGTGGGGGCGGGGGATGACGTGGACCGAGACCAGCTCGCCCACCCGCTTGGCCGCCGCCGCGCCGGCATCAGTGGCGGCTTTCACCGCGCCGACGTCGCCGCGCACCATCACGGTCACATAGCCGCCGCCCACGTACTCGCTGCCGATCAAGGTGACGTTGGCCGCCTTGACCATCGCATCGGCGGCTTCCACGGCGCCGATCAGGCCGCGGGTTTCGACCATTCCCAGCGCGATCATGCTCACATCCACGGGCATAGCTCCTCCTCCTAAATTAAGCGGGCTTTACCGCTTCAGCTCCGCCAGCACCCGCCGCACCAGGTCGTCCATGCGGTCCAGGTCCAGGCCGGCCGTCGGGGCGCCGCCGCCATTGGCGGTCGGGCGCTTTAATTGGCTTGGGTCGTCGGTCGCGCCGGGCAGCATCGCTGCCGCCGGGGGCGGTGTCAGCTCATAGGCCAGGCGCTTGACATTATACATGTGATGCACGGTGATGTTATCGCCCGTAATCGCGCCACCGTAGCCGCCCGGCCCGAGCGTCATCGACGGCATCACGCCGGTGGTCATGCCGGTCGCGCCCAGCGTGCCGAGCGTGTTCACCAGGATGCGAAAGACCGGCTTCTCCAGCCCAAAGCGCATAATGACATTGTCGTCCTGCGCGTGGATCACCAGCGAGTGCCCGCGCCCGCCGAAGTTAATTAGCTCAAGGCAGCGCTCGCAGCCCGCCTCCCAGCCGTCGCTCTCGTACCAGCCCAGCACGGTCGTCAGCTTCTCGCCCGACAGCGGCTCCTCGCGCCCGACGCCGTTCAGCCGCGCCACCAAAATCCGGGCCGAGGCCGGCACCGTGATCCCGCACATTTGCGCCAACTGCTGCGGGCTCTTGCCGACCGCCTTGGGGTTGATCAGGTCGCCCTGGCTGAACAGTAGCTTGCCCAGCGCCGCCTTCTGCGCCTCGTCCACAAAATACGCGCCCTCGGCCTGCATCAGCTCAGCCAGTTGCGCGGCGATGGGCCGGTCGGCGATCACCGCCTGCTCGGTGGCGCAGATGACCGAGTGGTCAAACGCCTTCGAGCCGACGATATAGCGCGCGGCTTTACGCAGATCGGCCGAGCGGTCCACATACACCGGCACGTTGCCGGGGCCGACGCCATAGGCCGGCTTGCCGACCGAGTGCGCCGCCTTCACCATCTCCGCGCCGCCCGTCGCCAGGATCAGCCCCACGTAGCGGTGGCGCATCAACTCTTGGGTGCCGGGCAGGCTCACCTTCGTCAGGCAGGCCACCAGCCCGGCCGGCATCCCGGCCTGCACGCCCGCCTCGGCCATGATCCGCGCGGCTTCCCGGCAGCACTTGGCCGCTGCCGGGTGGGGGGCAATGATCACGGCGTTGCGCGCTTTGACCGCAATCAGAATCTTGAAGATGGTCGTGGAGGTGGGGTTGGTGCTGGGCGTCAGCGCCGCAATCACGCCAATCGGCCAGGCGATGTCGTACAACTTCTTCTGCGCGTCGTGCCGGATGACGCCGACCGTGGGGATGTCTTTGATCGAGTCCCACAGCACGCGCGACGCCAGCACGTTCTTGAGCGTCTTGTGCTCCGGCACGCCGTAGCCGGTCTCGTCAGCCGCCATCTGGCCCAGGCGCTCAGCGGCCGCGTAGGCCGCTTCCACCATCGCGGCGCACACCCGATCCACCTCGGCTTGCGAGGCGTGCGCAAAAATGCGCTGCGCATCGCGCGCGGCCACCGCCAGCGCGCGCGCTTCTTGAATTGATTGGAGGTCGTGATCCAGATCG
>JBBRZY010000328.1:0-5824 GCA_038252885.1 Anaerolineales bacterium
CAGTTGGGCCTGCTGACGCTCATCTTCGGCGGCACGGCCGGGCTGGCTTTGGGCATCGCCGCCGCCATCAAGAAAAATACCTGGGTGGATTACATGGCCACCGTCATCACCATGTTCAGCATCGTCATGCCCAGCTTTGTGCTGGCGATCTTGCTGCAATTCGTCTTCGTGGTTAAGCTGGGCTGGCTGCCCAGCGGCGGCTGGGACACACCGAAACAGTGGATTCTGCCGGTGCTGTGCAACTCGATCATCCCGATTGCTGTGCTGCAGCGGTTTGTGCGCTCGAGCATGGTCGATGCCATGGGCTCGAACTATGTGCGCACGGCGCGCGCCAAGGGCGTGGGCGAAGGCGCAATCATGCTCATCCACGTCTTCAAGAATGCCTTGACCCCGATCATCACCGTCGGCGGGCCGATGATCGCCGGCCTACTGACCGGCTCGTTCTTTGTTGAATCCATGTTCCGCGTGCCGGGCGTCGGCTCACTCTCGGTCTCGGCCATCCAACAGCGCGATTACACCATGATCATGGCCACCACTTTGATTTGGACCGCCATCATCGGCGTCACGTATGTGCTGACCGATATTGCCTACGCCATCGCCGACCCGCGCATCACCTTTATGGAGAGCAACTAACATGGTGCAGAATGCGGCTGCCCCCATCGCCGAACTGGTCGTTCCCCGCGAACAGCGCCCGGCCTACAAGGCCTGGAAGCGTTTTAGCCGCAACAAGCTGGCGCTGCTGGCGCTGGGCTTCATCATCCTTGAAATTTTTGTGGCGGTGTTTGCCGACGTGATCACACCCTATCGCTGGGATAAGGGCGATTACGCCGACACCTGGCAGCTGCCCAACTCCAGGCACTGGCTGGGCACCGACCAACTGGGCCGCGACTTGCTCACCCGCCTGCTCTACGGGGCGCGCATTTCAATCAGCATCGGCATCCTCAGCCAGATCATCGTGGCCGTCATCGGCGTGCCGCTGGGCGCGCTGGCCGGGCTGATCGGCGGCACCTTCGATTTTGTGCTGATGAGGTTGGTCGAAATCCTTTCGTCCATCCCGATGCTGTTCTTTTATATTTTGCTATTAATTGCCCTGGGCGGCGGCTACTGGAACATCCTGCTGGCGCTGTCGATCACCGGCTGGATGGGCATCGCCCGGCTGGTGCGCGGGCAGGTGCTGACGCTTAAAGCGACCGACTACGTGCGCGCGGCGCGGGCCATGGGCGCGACCAGCAACCAAATTCTGTGGAAACACCTGCTGCCGAACTCGCTTACGCCCATCATCGTGTCGCTGGCGCTGGGCATTCCGGGGGCCATGTTCGCCGAAGCCGGCATGAGCTTGCTCGGTCTGGGCATCGTGCCGCCGACGCCGTCGTGGGGCCAAATGATCGGCCAATATCAGACCTACATTCAAACCTACTGGCACCTGACCGTCTTCCCGGCCCTGGTGCTGGCCCTGACCATGCTGGCCTATATCTACTTTGGTGACGGCATTCAAGAAGCGCTCGACCCCACGGTGCGGGTATGAGGCGCAACGGCCAGGGCGTGGCGCTGAACGCCCCCCTGCTCGAAGTGAAGCACCTGACCACCGAGTTCGTGCTGAACGCCGGGGTGGTGCACGCCGTCAACGACGTGTCGTTTGAGGTGGCGCAGGGCGAAGTGCTGGGCATCGTGGGCGAAAGCGGCTGCGGCAAGAGCGTGACGGCCCTGTCGTTGATGCGGCTGATCCAAGCGCCGGGGCGCATCGCCACGGGCGAGGTGATCTTGCACGACGGCGGCAGCCAGCAGGACATTCTCAAGCTGAACGCGGCCGACCTGGGCAAGGTGCGCGGCAACAAGATCGCGATGGTCTTTCAAGACCCGATGACGTCGCTTAACCCGGTGCTGACGGTTGGGTTTCAGCTGGTCGAGCCGCTGAAGATTCACCGCGCCATGAGCGAGCCGGAGGCGCGCGCCTACGCCGCCAAGCTGCTCGAGCAGGTGGGCATCCCTGAGGCCCAGCGCCGGCTGAAGCAGTATCCGCACGAGTTCTCGGGCGGCATGCGCCAGCGGGTGATGATCGCCGTGGCGCTGGCGTGCAGCCCCAAGCTCATCATCGCCGACGAGCCGACCACCGCGCTGGATGTGACCATTCAGGCGCAGATTCTGGACATCCTGCGCGACTTGAACGAGAGCGCCGGCACGTCGGTCATCATCATCACGCACGACCTGGGCGTGGTGGCCGAGATGGCCAACCACGTGGCAGTGATGTACGCCGGCCGCATTGTTGAGTATGGCTCGGTGGACGAAATCTTCACCTCGCCCAAGCATCCCTACACGATTGCGCTAATGTCGTCCATCCCGGTGTTAGGCTCGATGCCCAACCGGTTGACAACCATTGAGGGCGCGCCGCCCAGCCTGATGGGCGACCGGCCGCCCGGCTGCCAATTCGCGCCGCGCTGCCAGGCCCAGATTCCCCAATGTCTCGTCGAAGACCCGGCGCTCATCCCGATCGCCGCCGGTCACCTGGCCGCCTGTTGGGTGGCTCAAGCGGGAGGCAAGTAACATGGCCGAGGCGCTGCTTGAAACAGTGGATGTCGTCAAGAGCTTCCCCATCCGCAAGGGGTTTTTGGGGCGCAAGCAATTGCTGGTGGCGGTGGATGGCGTCAGCCTGAAGATCAACAAGGGCGAGACGCTGGGCATGGTGGGCGAATCGGGCTGCGGCAAGAGCACGCTCGGCCTGACCATCATGCGGCTGTACGAACCAACCAGCGGCCAGGTGCTGATCCAGGGCGAAGACCTGGCCGCGCTCGACCCAGGCCAACTGCGCAAGGCCCGCCGCCAAATGCAGATGATCTTTCAAGACCCGTTTGCCTCGCTCGACCCGCGCCTGACAGTGGCCGACCTGATCCGCGAGCCGCTGGATATTCACAGCATCGGCACGCTGGCGGAGCGCAACGCAGAGGTGCGGCGGCTGCTGCGGATCACAGGCATGCCGGCCGATGCGGCCACGCGCTTTCCGAGTGAGTTCTCGGGCGGGCAGCAGCAGCGCATCGGCATCGCGCGGGCGCTGGCGCTGCAGCCCAAGCTGCTGATCTGCGATGAGCCGGTCTCGGCGTTGGATGTGTCGGTGCAGGCGCAGATTCTCAACCTGCTGCGCGACATTCAACAGAGCTTTGAGCTGACCTATCTGTTTATCTCGCACAACATCTCGGTGACGGCTTTTATGAGCCGCCGCATCGGGGTGATGTACCTGGGCAAGCTGGTGGAGATCGGGCCGAGCCAGTCGATCCTCAACAAGCCGCTGCACCCGTACACGCAGGCGCTGCTGAAGTCCATCCCGCGCCCGGTGCCTAAGAAAACGCGCGACAAGCGCTCGATCCTGGGCGAGATCCCCAGCCCGATCAACCCGCCCTCCGGCTGCCGGTTCCACCCGCGCTGCCCGCTGGCCGAAGATATCTGCAAGCACAAGGAGCCAGAGATGCGCGAGCTGGCCCCAGAGCACACCGTGGCCTGCCACATGGCCTAGGCCGCTCTCCCCCTACCCCGAACAAAACACCGGGCCGGCGATCAATCGCCGGCCCGGTGTCGTTTAGGTCTTGCCGAGGCCTTTTAATACCGGAACCTACAGGGCCAGGATCGCTCCTGGCCCTGTAATTTCAGACAACCGCTACTACTCTTTGGGCAGCGGGTAGACGCCGTATTTGCGCGCCTCGTCGTACATAGCCACCACGTTCTCCGGCGGGATGTCCCACTGGATGTGGTTGGCGGGGGCGACGATGAAACCACCGCGCGGCCCGAGCGCCCGGATGCGGGTGCGCACATCGGCGCGCACGGTGGCCTCGTCCTTATTCAGCACCGTCTGCACGTCCATCGCCCCGTGAAAGCTGATCCGGTCGCCGAACTCTTCTTTGAGCTTGAACGAGTCCATCAGGCGGGCCGAGGGCTGGATCGGGTTGAGCACGTCGATGCCGACCTCGATAAAGTCTGGGATCAGCGCGTGCACGTTGCCATCGGTGTGAAACACAATCTTGGCCTGCGGCGCGAACTTGTGAATGCGGTCGTTGATGTACTTCTGCGGCGCTTTCATCACTTCGCGCCAGGTCTTGGGCGAGATGAGCGGCTGCAACTGTGCGCCCAGGTCGTCTTGCATTTCCACAATCTGCACATACGGCCCAACTTCGCGCAGCGCCAGCTCGTAGGTGTCGGCGTAGATTTCGGCCAGAATTTCGCACAGCGCGCGGCAGTAGTCCGGCTCGAGCGCCAGGTCCATCATGTACTGCTCCATGCCGCGCAGGTCGCCGCCCTTGTCGAGCAGGCCGCCGCGAATGCCGGGCCGGCGCAGGCTGATGGCGTAGTCGGTGTCGTTGTGCAGGTGCAGCGCCTGCTCTTTGAGGCCGGCCACCTTGCCGAACTGCTCTGGCTTGGGCCAGGGATAGTCGCGCAGCCCCTCGATGGTGTTGATCTCGGTCAGCGGCGGGCCGGCCGGGTGGGTGTAGCCGGGGCCGGACACATACAGCGTGCCCCAGGCGTCGGTGAAGGTCGACTCTTCGTCGTTGATGCGCGTGAGTTCCTCTTCCGGCTCGAAGAACACGCGCCGAAAGTCAATGTCGAGCGCTTCGAGGATGCGCTCGTCGTAATAATTCGCGCCCAGCCCTTTGCGGAACGGCTCAATGTCGCCTTCGATGCCCAGGTGCTGCTTGAGCGCGAAGTACGAGGCGTCGGTGAGCATGCCGGCGTGGAAGAACAGGTCAATCGGCACGCGGTCGGGCTCTTCGTGGTTGAGCGCCTTGATCACGCGCTCGCGGTGGGTCATCATGGGCTATTCCTCCAGGGGTGCGTCCGCATAGACGCCAACAGACCGGAAAGCGCCGGGCTAGGCCGGCTGCAAGGCCAACTCGGCCAGCGGCGGGAAGGCCAGCACTTCGATAAAGGCGTCGTTGAAGTCGGCCCGCCCCGACAGTTCGAGGTACTCGACCAACTGCGGGATGGCCTGGGCGGTGGAGCGCTCGCGGAACGACACCAGCGCGATGCGCGCGCCTTCGCCGGCCGAGTTGCCGACGGCCTTGATGCGGTCGACCGGCACGGGCGGCACCAGCCCGATCACGCGCGCGCTGAGGGGGTTGATGTAGGAGCCGAAGGAGCCGGCCAAGTAGATTTCTTCCAGGTCGTCGGCGGTCACGCCGAGCTCGTTCATCAGCACCGCAATGCCACCAGCGATAGCGCCCTTGGCGAATTGCAGCTCGCGCACATCGCGCTGGGTGAGCTGCAGCGCCTTGCCGGTGCCGCTCTCGTGCGGGTAGGCCAAGATGAAGGCCTTGACGCCGTCCGCGCCAATCACCATGCGCTGGGCCAGGGCCGGGGCCACCTGCGCGGCGGCAGCTTCTGGCGTGAGCATCTGGCCGGAAGCATCCACCAGGCCCACCAGCCGCAGTTGCGCCACGATGTCGAGCAGGCCCGAGCCGCACAGCCCAATGGGCGGCACATCGCCAATGACTTGCAGCGTCACGCCCGCGTCGCTGAGCTTGACCACCTCAATCGCCCCGTCGGCGGCGCGCATGCCGTCCTGAATCCGCGCGCCCTCAAAGGCCGGGCCGGCGGGGGCGGCCGTCGCCAGCGTGCGGGCCTGCGAGCCTAAAATGATCTCGCCGTTCGTGCCGACGTCTACCAGCAGGCGCAGCCCCGGCTTCTGCTGTATGCCCGTCGCCAGAATGCCAGCCACCAGGTCCGCCCCCACGTACGCGCCGATGTGCGGCAGGATGACGACCGGCGCTTCGGGGTGAACCGTCAGGCCGATCTCGCTGGCGCGCACCTGGAACATATCGTCGGCCACCGGGATGAACGGCTC
>JBBRZY010000329.1:0-5824 GCA_038252885.1 Anaerolineales bacterium
CAGGGCACCATCAGGGTGGTGGAACTCACCACCCCGGCCTCCAGCGCGCGCATGATCGCCTGGTTGGTGGCATGGCACATCCCAAAGTCATCGGCATTGATGATTAGTAGCCGCGCGTCTTCCGGATACCCCAGCAGGCGGTTGGTTTGGCCTGGGTGGAGTGCCATTAGCTCGCCGCTGCCGCCCGCGCTTGTTGCAGCAGGCCATCGATCATGGCCTCAGGCGTCAGCGGCAGTGCGCCGTCCTGAAAATGCAGAATCCCCAGCAAGGGCATTTCCATCATGAAGCCCAGGGTATCCATGCCAATGGCGCTGGCTTCCGTCTCCCCTTCGCCCAAGACTGCCTGCATCTGGCGCTTGAGCTGCTGGAACAAGGGCTCGAATACTGGCCGGCCGTGCGGATCCTCCAGCCACTCGCGGATGGTTGATTCGCGGTCGAGGATACTCGGCAGATTAAGGGTCGTTTGGAGGGTGACCGTTTGGACCCCGCGAATATCGGCGGCCGACGCCCCGACCAGGATATCGAATTCACCGTCTTCTGTAATCCATTGTTTGTAGGCGGGATGGTAGTAGGCAAAGGCTCGGAAATCCAGCGGGATGGTCACAGTCTTGGTTTCGCTCGGCTGGAGCTCAACCTTGGCAAAGCCTTTAAGTTCTTTCGGTGGGCGCACCAGCCCAGACTGGCGGTCATGCACGTAGACCTGCACGACTTCTTTGCCCGCCAGCGCGCCGGTGTTGGTCACTGCCACCGAGACGCTCAGGCCGTCCACATCTTTGAATGTGGTGGCTGAGACTGCGGGCGGGCCATAGGCGAAGGTGGTATAGCTGCCGCCATATCCGAACGGGAATTGGACCGGCATGGCCTTGGCATCGTAGTAGCGGTAGCCAATGAAGAGCCCTTCGCCATAATGCACTTCGCCACTCCCGCCCGGGAAGTTGATATAGGCGGGCGTATCGGCCAGCTTCAGCGGGAAGGTTTCCGCCAGTTTTCCTGAAGGATTGACTTTCCCATAGAGCACGTCGGCCACGGCGCCGGCCCCCGCCTGCCCCATCATCCAGGCCTCCAGCACGGCCGCCACGTCATCCAGCCAATCGCCCACGGCAATGGGGGCGCCGTTGTTAAGGATGACGACCGTGTTCGGCTGGACGGCGGCGACCGCCTTAATCAACGCCGTTTGCTGAGGCGTCAGGTTCAGGTCGGGCCGGTCGTAGCCTTCCGACTCTTTAGAGGCGGGCAGGGCGACATAGATGAGCGCTACGTCTGCCGTCTGGGCCACTGCCACCGCTTGGTCAATGAGCGCTGGCTGCGGGCCGCCATCGGCTGGATAGCCCTCGGCGTAGATCAACTCCGCGTTGCCGGCCAGCCGCTGCAGTTCGGCCAAGGGCACGTCGGTGCGGGTTGGGTTGATGTGCGAACTGCCGCCGCCCTGGAAGTGCGCCGCCTGCGCGGCGTAGCCGATGACAGCCACCTGCTGCGGGTCGCGCAGCGGCAAAAGGCCGTTGTTCTTGAGCAGAACGATGCCCTCGGCGGCGATCTGGCGCGCCAGGGCATGGTGGGCGTCCACTTCGAGCGCGCCCCCCTTGGGCGTCTGGGCCGCTTTGAGGACCACGCTCAATACCCGCCGCGCGGCAGCATCCAGCACAGCTTCGTCGAGCGTGCCGGCCCGCACCGCCTCCACTATGGCTTGCACGCGCTGGGGCTTTGGCCCCGGCATCTCCAGGTCTAGCCCCGCCTGCAACGAGGCCACGCGGTCGTGCACCGCGCCCCAGTCAGACACCACCGCGCCTTCAAACCCCCACTCGGTCTTCAGAATGGCCACCAGCAGCTCGTGGTGTTCGGAGCAATAGTCGCCATTGACCTTGTTGTAGGCGCACATCACCGTCCAGGGCTGAGCCTGTTTCACGGCCGTCTCAAACGCCGGCAGGTAAATCTCCCGCAGCGTGCGCTCATCAACCTGGGCGCTAATGGTAAAGCGCTGGTACTCCTGATTGTTCACAGCGAAGTGCTTGAGCGAGGTGCCCACCCCCTGACTCTGCACGCCGTTGATGAAGCTGACCGCCAACTGCCCAGCCAGATAGGGGTCTTCGGAAAAGTACTCAAAATTGCGCCCACCGAGGGGCGTGCGTTTCATGTTGACGCCTGGGCCGAGGAGTACGTCCACGTCCAGAGCGATGCACTCTTGCCCCAGGGCTTGCCCCATCGCGTGCAGCAGCGCCACGTTCCACGTCGCGGCCAAGCAAGAGGCCGTGGGGAAGCAGGTAGCGGGCAGGCTCTGCGTAATCAGCGCGCCCAGGTCGGCCGCACGCCGCACCCCATGTGGTCCGTCGGTCACGGTCATGGCCGGAATGCCCAGCCGCGCGACCGGCACTGTGGTCCAGGCGGTGGCCCCGGTGCACAGGGCGGCTTTTTCTTCCAACGTCAGTTGGCTGATGAGCGCCTTCAGGTCTGTCATCGGGTTACCCTTTCAGCGATGTGATGACCCCGGCTGGCTGGTCGGCGTAGGAGTCGTAAATTGAGCGCACGGTCAGCGCCGCGCGGGCCTGGTCCAGCGTCCACCCGGCCGGCAGCGGACAGGTGACGGTGACGGTCCGCCCGGCCGGCAGGTTGAAGTAGTTGTCGCTAAAGACGACCTCCGCGCCGGCGAGCGACAGCTCCAGCAGCATCGCCAGGGTGTCGGCCGTCACGGCCAGACTCAGTTGCCCGGCCGCGCTGCTGAGGCTGGCGGTGATATGCGGGGCGCGCAGGGCCAGGTGCTTCACCGGGGCGAAGGTGGCTACCTGCAGCGCGGCGCGGCGGTCCCCCTGCCGCAATTCGACCACCAACACCACGCTGCGCTGGTTGGCCTCTGAAACCAGGTCCGCAAAGTCGAGCGCGCTTACGGGCGTGGCCGCCTGCGGGGCCGCGTTTACCGGCGCGGTGCCCGTGGCCAGTGCCTGCCCGTCCAGCGTCTCTAGCGACCAGGCAGTGCTGCCCGCCCAGGCCTCCAGTCGGTCGTTGGTCACATACAACCCGTGCCGCGGCGGGCGGTCTTCAATGGATAGCAGCACCGGCGCGTAGAAGCGGCGCGCGGCATAGTGCAGCGCCTTCCACCGCCCAAAATAGTCCAAGCTAGACCACGACGCCACCGGCCAGCAGTCGTTGAGTTGCCAATACAGCGTGCCCGCCACGCGGTCGACGTGCCGTCGCCAGTGTTGCACCCCGTAGCGAATGCCCTCCGCCTGCAAGACCATGCTCAGGTAGACGAGCGCGGCAAAGTCTTTGGGCAGCCGGAAAGTATCGAGCATTTGGCCCACCATCAGCGCATTCCCGCTGGCGTTTTTCTGGTGCTGCTCCATGATGTATGAGGTCATGTTCCAGTCAGCTTCAGCGGCATAGGCCCGGATGGTGGCGAGGGGCGGCAAGGCCTGGAAGCCAAACTCACTCATAAAACGCGGATACTGGTCCCGATAGGCCGTAAACGGCTTACGACCGTGCCACACGTCCCAGTAGTGCGCATCGCCTTGCTGCTGCCCGTTGGGGTTGGCAAACGGCGTGTTCGATGACGGCGAACTGGGCCAATAGGCGTGATCGGGATCCTCAGCCTGGCACCAGTTGGGCAATAACTGGTGAAAGAAGTCGGCGTAGGCGGTCTTCAGGTCGTCGAGGGCCGCCTGCTCCTGCCAGCCCCAGTCGCACCAGCCCCACTCCATCTCATTGTTGCCGCACCACAGGGCCAAACTGGCGCGATGGCGCAAACGGCGGACATTCTGCTGCACCTCCTGCCGAACGTTGTCCAGCCAGGCCGGGTCGTTCAGTGGATAGACACTGCAGGCAAAGATGAAATCCTGCCAAACCAGGATGCCATAGCGATCACACAGATCGTAGAAACGGTCTTCCTCGTAAAAGCCGCCGCCCCAGACGCGCAGCATATTCTGGTGCGTCTCCGCGGCCGAGCGAATCAATCCTTCCAGCCGTTCGTTGCTGATCCGAGTCGGGAACGAGTCTGCCGGAATCCAGTTCGAGCCTTTGGCGAAAATGGGCACGCCATTAACTACAAACCCAAATGACCGGCCCCACTGGTCTTCGGATTGCCGCAATTCAATCGTGCGCAGCCCCACAGTGTATGTGCGCTCGTCCAACGGCGCCGTCACTGTTGCCCCGCTCTGGTCGAGACGAATCTCCACGCGATACAGCGGCTGGCTCCCATAGCCATTGGGCCACCAGAGCTGCGGCTGGGCAATGGGTAAACGCAGCGTCACCTCAACCGAGCTACGGCCGGCCGCTTCGCCTGGCCCAAGCTCGGCGCTGCTGGCGGCAACACCGCCATCTGGCCCTACAATTCGCATGGTCGCCGTTATCGGGGCTGGGCCCAAACATTCGACGGCCAATTGCGCCTCCACCGACACTCGTCCGTCGGCATGTTCTTGACGCACATGCACCGTTTGCAGGCGCCCCCCCGTGCGGCCCTCCAGGCGCAGATCTTTCCAGATGCCGATCGGTGGCAGTTGGGGCCCCCAATCCCATCCAAACTGGCAGGGCGCTTTGCGCAGATACGGACCGCCGGGGATGGCCTGAGACACCCCCGGCATGGCCCGCCGCGCTTGCTGTTCGGCCGTGAACTTCACCGGAGAGGCAAATTGGACCAGCAATTCGTTGACCGCCGGCTGGCCGGCAGCATCCACCAGGAGCAGCCACGGTTTGACGTCCCATTCATACTGCCGAAACATATTGTCAGTCTGGCCGAGCCGGTGGCCGTTCAGCGTGAGGGTGGCGAGCGTGTCCAGGCCGTCGCAGACCAGCCAAAGTTCGGCTGCCGCTAACAGTTCGGGCTGAACGGTAAATTGGCGCCGATAGTCCCAATCGGCCTCGGCCACCCATTGCACTTGTTTTTCATTGTCGGCGACAAAGGGATCCGGGATGCGCCCGGCCGCTAAGAGGTCAAGGTGAACGCTCCCCGGAACCGTAGCCGCCAACCACGCCGCCTGCCCGGTTGGTGAGCACTCCCACGCGCCCGACAAAGACTGGATTTGCATTGGGGCTGAATCCTATCCCAGACAAGTTGGCCCAGCGCCCTGTCCGCCGCACTAGAGCCACCCGCTCACTGCGGGTTGAGTACTTCCAGCCGGCGGGGGTGGGGCGCTCCTCCCGCCCACTGGTGGCTACGCCGGGCCTCCGGCGTGGTCAATTCGACCACCCAAGCGTGGCCGGCCCTACACTGTAGAGAGATCCCATTCCTCATGCAGCTTGGGAACATCATTGAGCAGGCGCTGGGTGTAGGCCTCTTTCGGACGTAAGATCACCTCATCGGCCGAACCCCGTTCAACAAACTTCCCATGCTCCATGATGTAGATTTTGTCAGACACATAATAGGCCAGGCCCAGATCATGGGTGATGAAAATCAGCGTCATCCCCGTCTCCGCCACCAGTTTCATCAGCATGCCCAAGATGGTCGAACGAGAACAGGCATCGATCATCGAGGTGGGTTCATCGGCCAGCAGAATCTTCGGCTTCAGCAGAAAAATGCGGGCGATCATCAAACGCTGCATTTGCCCGCCTGACAGCTCAAATGGATACTTGTTGGTTAACTCCTCAAATTTCAGATTAACAAAGCCGCACGCCTCCGTCATCAACTCCACTTTCTTGGCATCTGGCCATTTCCGGCCCCCGCGCATGTTAATGCAATCCAACAGCACGGCATCGATCTTGTTGAAGGTGTTAAAGGACGAATACGGATCCTGAAAGATCGCCTGAATGTTTTTCCAATACTCCCGTTTCTTCTTTTGCGAACTGATATCCCGCTTCTGGCCCTGGAAGAAAATCTCACCCGCCGTGGCGCTGGTCAAGC
>JBBRZY010000330.1:0-5796 GCA_038252885.1 Anaerolineales bacterium
GACTCTATGAACTCAGCAAGCTCGCGTTTGAGGATAGATGACGGTAGGCCACCGCCGTCCGGGGCCACAGCCACGTTCACCTGATAGTAACGAATATTCGCGCAGTCATTGGCATCCAATACTTGGGCCTTTGCCACGCCTGGAAAGCCCTCGGCGAGCGCCTGATAATCGTCTTTGGTAACCGCTTTCCAAAGGGACCGCAGTTCAGCCGGAGCCTGCAGCTTGGCATGTTCCTGTGAAGAAGTGCCATTCTTTGAAATCGTTTCAGTCATCTGGTCCTCCTGCCGCCCGACACTAAATTGCAGGCAGTTGGTGTCCAGTCCATTATAGAGACATAGGGCACTGCTCCACGCCTAGTGTGGGATCACTGCTCGCACGGAGCACTTGAAGGCCTGGGCCAGCAGCGGGCGAAAGTCCGTGTCCGACACACTCGCCAGGTTACAGTCCCAGGCACACACCAGTCCGAGATGATGGAGCACGAAGCCCACCTTCGCCCCAATGATCCAGCGCCAATTGGACAAGCCCGTGTTGCCCAGTTGCGCCGCGCTGCGGCCTTCGCGCCGGGGATGCAGCAGTTCGATCCCATAGGTATCGGCCATGCCCAACAGGCTGGGTTCCGCCAGAAAACGGTCGGTCCAGTGCGATGGGCTTTGAACAGCCGAAACAGGCGCGTGCGTTCCGGCAGATGATGAAACAAGGGCCGATAGTCGCGCGTCAGCCAGCGGTAAAAGGCCCGTTCGCCGCCGCCCTTGAGCGCAAACGACATGCCCAGTGTCACCAATTCGCTCGGATACAGGTTGGCTTGCGGATGCTTTGGCTCCAGCACCCTCACATCGTTAATCCGGCAAAACCACTCTGTGATAAAGTTTACGGTGGCCATCGGGTTGGCTCCTTGCTTCCGGTTTAGCAACCAAAGCTTGAGCCAAACCGGTACCTTATGTCAAGCTATTCACTAGCAACAGTGGTTAATAAGGGAAAATACGCGGGGGGGCCTGTCAGAATTCACAACGATCCATGTTCGATTTTCCGACGTTTGCAGCGAGGTCATAGGCAGGCAAGGACGGACGACTGAACCCAGAGTGGCCCGTGTTGTCCGAAAACGTAGCTGGATGAAAGGTGTAGCCAGCACAAATGATGGGAAATTCGTAAGCGGCCAAGAAAGGTTGATTAGCCATGATCTATGTGGGACGTGTCTATGACGCACCAGTCAAAAAACAGGGCCGCCGCTACCTGGTTGAGCGATTGTGGCCCCGCGGCATTCGCAAAGTGGATCTGCCGCTGGAAGCCTGGCTTAAGGAGGTTGCGCCCAGCACCGAGCTCCGCCGCTGGTACCAGCATGATCCGGCGAAGTGGCCCGAATTTCAGCGCCGCTATCGCACCGAGTTGGGCAAAAACGAAGAGGCGTGGCGGCCCCTGCTGCAGGCGGGTCGCCGCGCCTCAATCGTTCTGCTTTACAGCGCCCACGACACCGAACACAACAGCGCTCTGGTGCTGAAGGCTTTTCTCGACAAAAAGCTCACCAAACCGGGCTCTGAGCCCCGCTAGCTGCCCCGCAGCCAAGTCACCGAAACCGGCTCAGCGCCGGCCGAAGGGCTATGGGCCGACGGGTTGCGCCCAACCGCTGTGCCGATGAACTACAGCACTGATCTGCTCATCGGCCTCGGCTGTCCAACCGGCTGGTCGCGGCGGGCGCTACGTGGCGAACGGCCGGATGCGCGGCAGCATCTGCCAGGCGAAGAGCCCGGCCGCCAGCGCTTCGGCCAGCTTGCCTAGCCCTACCACGGTGGCCTCCAGCGCGGCTGGCGCACCCAGCCAGGGCGCTACACACACCGTCAGAATGCCGCCATTCAGCAGGCCAAAGGCGAGCCACATCGGCCATTCGGCGCCGCGCGGCGGTCCGCTCCGGTAGCGCGGCAAGATCCAATAGGCGACACCCAGCGCCAGATTAAGGGTCCAGCCCAGCAGCAGAAGTTCGATGTGGGCGGGCAGCAGCCGCCAGAGGGCCGGGTGCCAGGGCAGCCCTTTGTTGAAAAGCAGTAGGCCGCCGGCGGTGAAGCCAGCCGCCAGGTGCAGCAGACCCGTGCGCACCAACCACACGCTCAGCCGCGGCACGTCAGCGTTCCTTGACGCGTGGCCAGGTATTGGCCACAAACGCCAGCCCGGCCAGCCACTGCAACCCGGCTGATAGGGCTAGCAAGCTGCCCGGCAGCGCGGCGGGGGCCAGGCTTTGCCATGGCTCGGCCACCACCCGCAGCAGCAGGCCGGCATTCAGCAGCCCGAATGTCACCCAGCCCAAGCGCTCATTCCCGCGCGGCCGCTCGAGCGACTGCTTGGGAAACATCCAAAACACCACGCCAAAGATTAACTGCGTCACCCAACCCACCATCAGCAGGTGAAAGTAGATCGGTGACAGGCTGCTGAGGGCATCCGGCAGGGCCAGCACCCCGCGGGCAGCTAGCAGCAGGCCCACGAACAAGCCGAGGACGAAGCAGACCAGGGCCGTGCGGAGATACCAGCGCGTCAGGCGGGGCATGGGGTGGGGCGGCTACCAGCGCGCGCGGCCCAGCCGCTTGAGGATGGCCTGCTTAAGCGCTTGCCGCAGGTACGTCCGCTGATGGATCGTGGCGCGAATGACCCAACGCTCGGAGCCAGTGTTCTCAAAGCCATGGTCCACCCCGGCCGGCACAAACACGCTGGTGCCGGGGCCGGCCGCCATCGCCCGCCCATCGAGCAGGATCGTGCCATGGCCGGCAATAACATCGAACACCTCGTGTTCGTGCGCATGGTGGTGGTGCGGCAGCACCTGCCCAGGCAGGAAGCCCAGCAAGCAGCCCGAAAACGCCTCCTCACTGAACAGCGGCACATTGGTCAGAGGCAGTTGGTCGAAACGGGCGGCCTGGTTAAGGTCAATCACGGGGTGGCGCGAGTCTTGTTCAGTGGTGGACATGCGCCCTCAGGCTTGTCCCGTGTTGGCCTCAACCCGGCCAATGCGCACGCGCCAGTGCTGGGGGCCTTGTTCGAGATAGTCCCAACTGAATTGGCCCTCGTGCTCGGCCTTGAACTGGTAATATAGCGGTTTGGGGTCATGATTGTTGACCAAGACGAAGGCCTCGCCGGGCGTCAAATGCTCGAACGTGCTGAAGATCAGCGGATGGCGCTGAGGCGGCGGCAACTGGCTCACGTCTACAATCTTCTCGGAAGTTGACTCAGTCACTTTGGAGTTCTCCTTGGACGGCGGGAAGCGGTGGTTGCTGATGGGCTCCATTCTAAACACGCGCCGGCCGGCGCGCCTTGATGCCGGTCAAGTTGGATGTTGTGATCCCCAAGGGTCTATGCACGTTCTGGGCGCTTGATTCATATCAAGGACAAATGCCACTGCCATATTCTAAAATAGACATCAATGGGCAGGGACCTGTAGGCTACGCGTATACAGCCAGCCGCCAAGCGGCGACATAAATTGGAGCTGATCATGAAAACCTATCAACTGTTGGAAAATCTGACCTTTCACGAAGCGCACCCGTATGCCGAGCCATTGTCGGTGGATGGTCAGGGCCGCTTGCTGCGCTTTATGTTGAAGCCGGGTCAAAGCATTCGCGAGCACAATGTTCCCAGCTCGCCGTTTGTCGTGGTCATCCTGCAAGGCCGCGGCATCTTCACCGGCGCGGACGGCGTGGAACAGGCGGTTGGCCCGCAGACGCTGCTCGAATTCGCGCCGGGCGAGATCCACTCGGTGCGCGCCCAGGACGAAGAGCTCATTTTCGTCGGCATCTTACAGCCGGTGCCGGACAACCTGTACGGTCGAGACCAATAGACCTTCGGGCAGTCACCGGCCCGACCTTAGATCATCGCCAGGTCGCGCAGCAGTTCGGCTTTTTCTACGACGATGCGGTGTCGATCGAAGCGGATGGCGCCGGCCTGCTCGAGGGCGCGCAGTGAGCGGCTGACCGTCTCGGGCGTAGTGGCCAGGTGCGTGGCGATCAGCGCCCGCGTCACCCCCGGTGCCGACGGGGTTGGGTTCTCGGCTTGCTCGAGGATATAACGGGCCAGCCGGGCTGTCACGGAGCGCAGCGCCAGATCTTCGATTTGGAGGACTAACTGGCGCACCCGCTGCGCCAGGCTTTGCACCACGGCCACTGCCAGCGCCGGGTGAGTCCTGAGGGTCATCTGGATAGCCGCTGTCGGGATCAGCCAGGCTTGCACGGCGCTGGTCGCGGCGGCGTGGGCCGGGTTGGAGCCACCGTCCAGCGCCGCAATATCGTTGAACGTATCGCCCGGTCCCAGCAGATGCAGCACGTGTTCGCGCCCCTCCAGGTTGAGCTTGAAGATCTTGACGCCGCCGGCCTCAATCAGCCATAAACCGGCTGAATGTTCGCCCGCGCCAAAAATAATGGCGCCCGTCTCAAAACTGCGGGCATGGGCCGCCTGCACGAGTTGGTTCAGGGTTGGTGGCGGAAGTTCAGCAAAGTACGGCAGACGGTGCAGCAGGGGGAGGACGCGCTGGATTTGGGGTGCGGCTGGATCGATTGGGATGGCCATGGGCAAGTGGGAGCCGGCGACAGCCGATCACTTGCCAGAGATTGTATCACGCCGGTGGGGTAGGCTCGCCCGGCTGCGGGCGGCGGGCCTTCAGTCTGAAGTGTAGGACTGCGGCCGCCGCACCCCCGCGCCCCGCATTCAACTCTCAACTAATCCCCCGTCTACCGGCGCTGCCTCAGCCCCGTGGCCGGCGTGGCAGCGGCCGGGCCGGCCACGACCAGATAGGGCAGGGCGATCGCTCCAGGCGGACAAACCGCTTCGCAATCCGCACAGTAACTGCAAGCGTCTGGCCGCGCCACGGTGGCCTTGCCCATGGTGAGGGTCAGTGCCCCGGTGGGGCAGATGGTCACGCAATCGCCGCAGCCCGTGCACACCGAACGGTCAATCTGTGGCAGCCAATCCTGGTCGTTCATGCCGCTCGCACACCAAGTTGGAGTTTCAAGTACTCGCCCACCAGGATCGCGGCCGGGTACATAATCTCCTCTTCGACCTGCGCATGCTGTTTCAGCTTCGTTGCGAAAGTCGACGCCATATCGTTGCCCGCCCGCGCCGCCGCCGCGCTCAGCTGGTCCAGGGCGGCCACAATGGCTCGGTGCTCCGCGAGCATTTGCGGTAGTTCCCGCTTGAGTGTTTCCGCCAGCGCGACATAGGGCGCCATATCCGGCTCGATCCGGCCGGCCGCTAGGGCGGGCAGCAGGTTGAGGGGTGGCAGCGCAAAGCGTTCCTCGCCGACAAAGTGGGTATGCAGAACAGCGGCCACGGCCTGGGCGGCAGCGCCGACCTCGCCGCCCACCGCAATCACCTGCTCCAGTTGGACATGGAGCTCATGGTGCTCAGCTTCCAATGCCTCGGGACTCGGGTAAGTCATTGAACGATCTCCTTACAGGCTAGTTTGATCCAGGCTCGTTTCCGCCCGTCAACAGGTAGATTACCTCAGCGGAACCGGCCTGTCCTTGACCGAAATCAAGACCACGGGCCACGCAGCCGCTGTGTCAGCGTGGGGCGCTGGTCATGCGTGGCGGGCGCGCCCGCCAGGTTGATTGCCCAGAAGAGTTGTTCTGACGGCTGGCAATACCCCGTCAATCTCAGACAAACACCCGCGCTTGCTTGCCAGGGTGGGTATCTGTTTTCATGCCGCTTTCAGACACAGTGCGTAGAAATCGATGCTTTTTGTTGGCTATGGCCGTAGACTTGACCCGGATCAAGGACAGCCCAGACGGGCATGGGTAGGCTAAGGCGGGGCAAACGTGAGGACGCACC
>JBBRZY010000331.1:0-5795 GCA_038252885.1 Anaerolineales bacterium
CTGGCGGGCTTGGCCGAGTTGGGGCACGATGTGCGGGCCGACGGCGCGCAGGTGAAGCTCACAGTCAGCGGCGAGGCCGACCTGCCGGCGCTGGCACGCTACTTGGTGGGCCACGGCTGCGACCTATACGCGCTCACGCCGCAAAAGCTCTCGCTGGAAGACCTATTCGTGCAGATCGTCGGCACCGACGGGGGCCTGTAGCATGGCCGGCCGCAACGCCACCCTGACGATCATGCGCCTCACCTTCTTGGAGGCCGCCCGCCGCCGCATCGCCCTGGCGGCGTTTGTGCTGGGCCTGGCCTTTCTGTTGCTGTACGGCCTGGCCTTTTACTTCGTGGTTCACGAGACCGGCCTGCCCGCCAGTGGCAACCCAGCCGGCGCGCTGCTGCGCGGCCAGGTCTACAATTTCCTCAGCCTGATGGGGCTTTATGCCATCAACTTTCTGACGATTGCCATGGGCGCGCTGGTGGCGGCCGACACGCTGGCCGGCGAGATCACCACCGGCACGGTGCAGTCGCTGGTAACCAAGCCCGTGCGCCGCGCTGAGATCGTGCTGGGCAAGTGGCTGGGCTTCGCGGTGTTGCTGGCGGTCTACCTCACGCTCATGGCCGGCGGCGTGCTGCTGATCGTCTACACGCTGGGTGGGTACGCGCAGCCAAACTTGCTGCCTGGCATGCTGCTGATCTACCTGGAGACGCTGGTCATTATGACGCTCACGCTGGCGGCCAGCAGCAGCTTCTCCACGCTGGCGACGGGCGGCGTGGTGTTTGGGTTGTGGGGGCTGGCCTTCATCGGCGGCTTCGTCGAGCAGATTGGCGCGCTCCTGAACAACTCGACGGTCGTTAACATCGGCATCCTCTCCAGCCTGATCCTGCCAACTGAGGCCGTGTTCCGGCGGGCGGCCTACATTATGACCTCGCCCCTCGTACAGTCGTTGGGGCCGATGAACGGACCAATTTTTGTGGCGTCGGTACCCAGCCCGCTGATGGTAGTCTACGCAGCCGTCTACCTGCTGGCCGTGCTTGGGCTGGCGGTGCGCCAGTTCAACCGACGCGACCTGTAGTATAGTTTACGGAATGTTACCCGAACGTCCGCGCCAACTGCCGGGCCTGTTGGTCGAACAGGCCGGTCCAGAAACGCTGCTCTACCACGCCGCCGCCCAGCCCGGTGCCGACGCCCACCAGGGCGGCGCGATCCACGCCCTCAATCCCACCGCCCGTCTGATCTGGGACTTGTGCGACGGCACTCACACCGTCGCCGACATCGCGGCCGCCCTGCGTGCGACCTTTGACGTGCCCACCGCAGCCGACCTGCAAGCCGACATTCGCGGCACGCTGGCGACTTTTCAGAGCAAGGGCCTGCTGGCAAGTTAGCGAATTTGGGCCATGTCCCAACACCGCCGGCGCAAGCCGGCTTTGTTTTTCCTGGCGACCGACGCTGCCCCGCAACCCGCCCCGACTGGCGTATAATCCTTTTGTATCGCCAGCTCATCATGCCGACCCAGACACCAGCGCCAAACGACCCGCCGCTTTACCTGCGGTTTTTTGACCAGCTAGTTGCCTTGCGGTCGGATGCACCGAACTTTGTAAACTTATTCGGCCAGATGTACCGGCACTTGCTCGTCGCGCCCGAGCCGGGGCTGGCCGCGAGCGCCTGGCCGGTCAGCATCACAACGCACGGCGCGCCCACGCTGCACCTGGGCGACGAGGCGCGACGGCTGGGCGCGGCCGGCCTGTTGGATGGCTTTGTCTACGAGACGGTGCTGTACGCGATCCTGGCGCGGGTGCGCAGCCACTTTTTGGCCCACGCCGGGGCTGTGGCGCGCGAGGGGCGCGGCCTCGTGCTGGCGGGCGAGTCCGGCCACGGCAAGACCACACTGGTGCTCGAACTGGCACGGCGCGGCTGGGACTTTCTGTCGGACGAACTCGCGGCGCTGAGCCGGACCGACGGGCGTTTGCACCCGTTCCCGCGCGCGCTGCGGCTGCGAGCCGACACACTGGCCCGCGTTGGCCTGGCCTTACCGCCAAGCGCGGTTGAGTGGCAGGGCAAGTATTTAGTAGACGTGGATGATCTGCTGCCGGGCCGGCGCGGCGCAGCAGCGGACCTGAGCGCGGTCGTGCTGCTCGACACGGGTGCGCCGATCACCGGCCCGCAGCCTCTGACCGTGCGCGTTGACCGCGCCGACGCCACGCTGCTGGACGCTATCCGCGCGCTGCCAGGCGTCACCGGGCTGGAAGCCAGCGGGCCGGCGGCCTACCCGCTGTTGACGGTGCAGGCCTCCGACCGGATGCCGACACTGGCGGCGATTGAGGCATTGTGCCAAGCGCAGGCCGTTCTGATCTTGGATGTCGTCAAGCGCGCCGAGCAGGCGGCCGATTTTAGTCAGCCGCCGTTGCTCACACCGCTGACGCCCAGCGAAGCAGCAGCGGGGCTGCTGGCTCACTTTCAGGGCGGGCATCACGCCGCGCTGCTGCAGGCCGACTTCAACGGTCAGGCCACCCGGCTGTTCTTGGCGGTCACGCGGCTGGTCGCGTCGGCCCACTGTTACCGGCTGCGCGTCGGGCCGCTGGCCGCAACGGCCGATTTGGTAGAAGGCGTGTTGTCTGCACGAGGTTAAGGTGATGATTTGGCTCCTCTAAAGCACACGCACGCGCTGCGCCTTTTGGCGGCGGCCGTCCTGCTGACCAGCAACCTGGCCACCGGGCCGGGCCGCGCCGCTGCGCCGACCGCCGCCGCCGACGATACGCCGCCCGGCCTGCGCCTACTGGACAGCCAACCGGGCGAGATCGTGGTCGAGTTGACCGTCGGCGCCTATGCGCTTGAGGACCTCAGCGCCAACGGCGAGACCTATCAGCGCCTGACGCTGCCCGGCAACGACCTGAACGACGAGCCAGGTGCGCCGCAGGTGCCGGTGCGCGCCGCGCTGCTGGGTGTGCCCACCCTGGCCGGCCTGAGCGTCACCGTGCTCGAAGCCGAGTCCGAGACCATCACAGGCCTAAGGCTGTACCCCACGCCGGTCCAGCTTGCGCCCGAAACGGCCTTTGAGGCCGAGCCGTCGGCCGCCCCCGCTGAGGTCTTCGCGCCCGATGCCGCGATCTATGGCGCCGATCAGAACTACCCCGGCCGACTGGCCGACCTGGGCGAGAGCGGCTACCTGCGCGACCAGGCTGTTGCTCAAATTCGCTTCTATCCGGTCCAGTTCAACCCCGTCACCGGCGCGGCGCAGGTCTACCATCGCCTGGTTGTGCGCCTCACGTGGGATGCTGGCCAGATCAGCGCGGCGGCGGCGCGGCCCGAGAGCGCGGCGGTGCAGGATTTCATGCAGCAGAACTTGCTCAACGCCGCCGACTTGCCGCAGGCCACTGGCGGGCTGTCCGCCGCCGAGACCAACGCGCCGGCCGCCACCGACACCATCACGCCCAGCCTCAAGATCAGCGTCACGGCCACCGGCATCTACCAACTCACCTACGCCCAAATCACCGCCGCCGGGTTCAGCCTGGCCGGCGTGGACCCGCGCACCGTCAAAGTCAAGCTGCGCGGTGTCGAGCTGCCCATCCGCGTCATCGGCGAGGGCGACGGCGTCTTCAACACCACCGACTACGTGCTGTTCTACGGCGAGCGCTACGAAGACGTTTACACGCTCACCAACCTCTACTGGCTGGAGGCCGGCGGCGCGAACGGGCTGCGCATGGCCGCGCAAGACGGCACCCCCGGCGGGGGGAGCGTACCCACGCACTTCCCGACCCGCGTCCACGCGGAGGTCAACCAAAACTACTGGCAGAACATGCCCAACGGCACTGGCCTGGACCACTGGTTCTGGGGCTCCCTGCTTAGCCCGAACACCGGCGGCATCGCCGTTTTCCGCGATTACAACGACAGCACCGGCCTGCCGCCGCCCACGAGCTGCAACTGCCTGACATTGCGTAACCTGTCCACCACCGCCGTCACCGCCACGGTGCGCGTGCACCTGCGCGGCTACACGACCCCGGCTCACCGTTCCACTGTGTCAATCAACAGCACGCTGATTAGCACCCTTAACTGGAGCGGCCAGGGCGAGTTGGATCAGACGGCCGTCATCAGCCACAGCCTGATCATCAGCGGCAGCAACAACGTCCGCGTGGGCACGGTCAACATCGGCTCGGTGCCCGACGAAATCCTGGTGGACTGGATTGAAGTCGACTACTGGGACCGCTATGTGGCCGAGAACAACTTGCTGGCCTTCACCACGCCCGCCGCCGGCGCGCAGAAGTTCCAAGTGACGGGCTTCACGACCAATACGGTGCAGATCTACAACGTCAGCAACCCACTTATGCCGGCCATCGTCACCAACACCGTCATCAGCGGTGCGAGCACCTTCACCGCCACGTTCCAGGCCACCGTGACGACCGGCGTGCAGTATCTGGCTGTCGCCCCCAACCAGTTCAAGACGCCGCTCGGCCTGGTGCTCGACCAGCCGTCCACTTGGCGCAGCCCGGCCAATGGCGCCGACTGGATCATCATCACCTACGAGGGCTTCGCCGCCAGCGCCCAGGCGCTCGCCAACTTCCGCGCCGGGCAGGGTCACCGCACCGCCGTGGTCAAAGTGCAGGACGTTTACGACGAGTTCAGTGACGGCCTATTCAACCCACAAGCCATCAAGAGCTTCCTAGCCTACGCTTTCACCAATTGGCGGTCGCCCGCGCCGACCTACGTGCTGCTGCTCGGCGACGCCTGCCAGGACTACAAGAACGCCCGCTACAACCAGGCCGTGCCGTGCACGCGCAACTATGTGCCGTCGCAAATCTTCGAGTCGTCACTCTACGGTCAGGTGCCAAGCGACTATTGGTTCACCACCTTCCAGGGCAATGACCAGTTCCCCGACGTTTTCATCGGCCGGCTGAGCGCGCAAGACGCCACCCAGGCCAGCGACATCGTCGCCAAGATCATCGCCTACGAGACTACGCCGCCCAGCGCCGCCTGGAGCAACCAGGTGATGCTGGTGGCCGACGACGTAGACCTGACCTTTGCGACCATCTCTGATCAACTCGGCGCGGAGACGCCCGCCGGCTATGTGCTCAACAAGGTCTACGCCGCCAACTACCCACCCAGCAGCCCCGCCGCCGCCATCGCCAGCGGCCTCAATGCCGGCAGCCTGCTGGTCAACTACTTCGGGCACGGCGAATCGTTCAAATGGGGCCAGTGGGCCAACGGCGGCAACGCCGACATCTACGCCCAAAGCAACATCAACGGCCTTAGCAATGCCGGCAAGTACGCGGTGGTGACGATCGGCAACTGCCTCAACGGCTTGTTCAACGCCAGTGACGCATCTCCGTCCATGGCCGAAACCTGGCAGCGCGCCGCCAACAAGGGCGCGGTGGCGGTCTGGGCCCCCACCAACCTGGGCTTCCCCTCCGGCCACCGGCTGCTGATGCTGGCCTTCTATGACGCGCTGTTCGACAGCCAGCTCTACCACCTGGGCGCGGCCACCGCGAAGGCGTCTGTTTCAGTGCTCGGCCTCAACAGCGGCTACGGCGAACTGGTGGCAACATACCTGTTGTTCGGCGACCCGGCCACGACGCTCGGGCTGCCGTCGCCGTACGTCACCAGCCACACGCCGGGTAACGGCGCAACCGACGTGCCGCGCGTCGACCCGCTGGTGGTGCGCTTCAGCCAGCCCATGAACCCGGCGCAGGTGGGCGTCACCAGCGCGCCAAATGTGGCGTTCACGGCGCACTGGAGCCCCAACAACACGGTCGTCACCTACACCCATCCACTCTATAACCTCGGCGCGCATATCGCTGTCACCGTCACTGGCA
>JBBRZY010000332.1:0-5795 GCA_038252885.1 Anaerolineales bacterium
GCGCACTGGCCGACTATCTGCGCCAGATCGAGGTCGGCCAACAGAGCGGCATCCAGGCCTACAAGTTTCACTCATACAAGGGTGGTGAGGCTGACAAGTCCATTTTCAAGACCGTGCGCAACGAGGTCGGGCCGGACTACGCGCTGATCAATGACCCGGTCTGCTCCTACACCCTGCGCGAGGCGATTGAGGTCGGCCACCTGATGGAAGAGCTCAACTTCGTCTGGCTGGAAGAGCCGTTCCACGAGCAGAAGCTGCACGACTACCAGACACTGTGCCGCGAATTGACCATCCCGGTGATGGCGACCGAAATGCTGATGCACGACTTCGGCCTGACCACGCAATGGCTGATCCAGGGCGGCACCGACCGGCTGCGGGGCAACGCCCGCCACGGCACCACCCAGGTGCTGAAGATGGCCCACTTCGCCGAGGCCTACGCCACCAACATCGAGCTGAACGGCGGCGGCGGCCTATGCGGGCTAATCCACGCGCACCTGGGCTGCTGCATCGACAACACTGACTACTACGAGCACTTCGCGACCGCCGCCGACAGCAACCGCGTCGAAGGCGAGTTGTGGGGGCTGCTGAACGCGCCGCTGATCGTGGACGGCCACGTGACCCCGCCCGACGGCCCCGGCTGGGGCGCGGTGTGGGACGAAGCCCGCTTCCGCGCGCGCGTGGTGGCGGAGTATTAGCGGTCAGCCGGCCCTCCCAAACCCCTGCTTGACACTAGAACAGAAATTCGGCATCCTATCTCCTAGGTTGCCGAATTCGTTTTCTACAGTTCTCAACCAAATGTGTTGGTGGTGAGTATTTCTACACCTGCCCAGGAGAGTAACGTTATGGCCGATCTCGCTGACCTTGCCCGCCGCCTCGTCGAAGCCACCAGCCCCGGCGACGTGGCGACTATGACCAGTCTGCTGCACACCGATGCCCGCCTGCGCGTCTGGGGCTGGCAGGCGGCCGAGACACACCGCCCGCGCGCCCGCGTGGCCGACCGGCTGGCCGGCGAGTGGGCCGCCACCCCCGGCGCGCTGCTCGAAGTCTGCACCGTCACCGCCGACGCCGAGCGCGCCGTGGTCGAGTTTCGCGTGCAGCTAGACGACCCGGCCACCGGCCGCTGCGTGGAGCACAACCGCGTGCTGATCGCCACCGCCGAGGGCGAGGCGCTGCATACGCTCGACCTGTATTGCGCCGAGCCAGTGCCCAGCGCGCCGCGCAAGCCCGCGCCTGCCGTGGCCGGCACCCCTGACGCCGAGCTGCACCGGATGTTCGACCAGGGGCGGTCAAGCTTCGACCCGCGCGAACAAGGCGTTGGCCTCAACCGCAGCGACACCGTCAGCCTGCGCGGCGGGTGGAGCATGGGCGATGACCCGCACCCGGCCAGCGGCTTTGTGGGCGGCGCGCGCTGGAGCGAGGCCGAAGCGGACGAGCGGATCGAAGCCGTCATCGCGCGCTTCCGGGCGCTGGACCACGGTTTTCAATGGTGGACCACGCCGTACGACACGCCCGCCGACCTGCCCGAGCGCCTCGTCAAGCACGGCCTGTTGCGCGCCGGCGGCTATGAGAAGATGCTGCGCCGCCAACTGGCCGATTTGAGCGATATCCCTTCCAATCCGGCGTTGGAGCTGGTGGAGGTGGACGGCACGGACGACGCGGTTTTTCAGGCGACCATGCGCGTGATCGCGGTCAGCTTCAACGAGCCGCCCGAGCACGCCGCCAGCTTTGCCGCCCACTGGCGCGAACGGCTGGAGAACCCCACCTGGCGGGCGGAGAACGTCATCTACCTGGCGCGGCTGGGGGGTAAAGCGGCCGGCGCGGCGCGGATTTCACTGCAAGGGACGATGGGGTATTTGGTGGCGGGCTCGACCCTGCCAGAGTTTCGTGGACAGCATGTGTACTCGACGCTGCTGCGCCGCCGGCTGGAGGTGGCCCGTGAGCGCGGCTTCCACCTGGTGTCGCTCGATGCCGGCCCGATGTCGCGGCGCGTGGTTGAGCGCTATGGCTTTGCGCCGTACGGTTTGACGCAGGTTTTTGGCTGGATGCCGGTCATGGACCCGGCCGTCATTCGCACGCTGGTGCCCGACGAGTAACGCTAGGGTAAAGGATTCCAGTTGAGCGCCAGAAGCACCGCCAGCCCGGCCAGCAGCACGCCCACGGCCGTGAAGGCCACGCTGATCTCGGTGGTCTCGTGCTTGGTAATCAAATAAGTCGGCAGCTTCTCAAACACCTGGTTAAGCTCGCTGGCGCTGCTGGCGGCGTAATACTGGCCGCCGGTCATATCGGCCACGCCCTTCAGCGTCAACTCGTCAATGCCCCGGCTAAAGCCGCCCTGGCCCGCGCCCTGAAAGCCGCCCCCGAAGAACCCGCCGCCGCCGCCAAACGAGTCGTTGGCCCCGCCCACCTGGTTGCACTCCGGGTCGGGGTCCGAGCCGTTGTCGGTGCCATAGCCAATGGTATACACCCGCAGCCCCCGGTCCGCCGCTTGCTGCGCCGCTGCCAGCGGCTCCATGCCGGCGTTGTTCACGCCATCGGTCAGCACCACGATGATGGCCGGCGCATACGCCCCCGGCGCCACCGGCACTGGCCCCTCGGTCGAAGAAAACAGTGGCACGCTGCGCGCAATGGTCGGGTCAATCTCGGCGATGGCGTCAATCGATTTGAGGATGGCCTGGCCGATGGCCGTGCGCCGCGCCGTCGTCAGGCTTTGCACCGCCGTCGCCAGCATCCCCTGGTCGGTGGTGGCGGTCTGCACCAGCTCGGCGAACCCGGCGAAGGCCACGATGCTGATTTGGGTGCTGGCCGTCTGGCGGTCAATGAACGATAGGGCGGCGGCCTGGGCCGCCACCAGCCGGTTGGGCAGGATGTCGGTGGCGCACATGCTGCGGCTCACATCAATCGCCAGGATGATGGTGGTCTTGCCGGCCGGCACCGCCACCACCGTCACCGGGCGGCCCATCGCCACCACCAGGCTGGAAAGCGCCATCACAAACAGCGCGAACGGCAGATGCCGCCGCACCCACGACTGGCCCGGCGCCGCCGCCCGCACCAGCGCCAGGCTCGAGTAGCGCACGGCCACCCGCCGCCGCCGGCGCAGCCGCCAGATATAGGCCCCGATCAGCACGGGGACCAGGACTAAGAGCAAGAGAAAACCAGGCCACAGCAGCGCCATCGCGGGCCTCCGATTAGTCTACCCAGTTCGCCCCGCCATCACGGCAGCCGGCTGAACCACAGCAGTGACAACAAACCGCCCGCCAGCAGCACGGCCACGCCCAAGCCCGACAGGATGGCGGTGATTTCCATGTCGGTCGGCTCGATCACGAGCTGCAAGTCCAGCCCGTCATAAATATTTTCCAGGTCTTGCGTGTTGGTGGCGTTGTAGTATGCGCCATCGGTGATTTGCGCGATCTGGCGCAGCGTGGACTCGTCGAGTTGGGTGAACACGCTAAAGCCCTCCAACTCCAGCGTGATGCCGGTCGGGCTGCCGACGCCCACCGTATACACTCGCACGCCCCGGTCGGCGGCGGCCTGCGCCGCTGCTAGCGGGTCGGGCTGCACGTTGTTCTCGCCGTCGGTCAGCAGCACGATGGCGGCCGAGCGAAAGCTGCCGGCCGGCACCGGCGGCGGCACGGCCGTCGGCGCGCGGTTGTCGCTCAGGAAGTTGGTCTCCTGGTTCATGGCCGCCAGCGTGTTGAGCGACGCCAGGATGCCCTGCCCCAGCGACGTGCCGCGCTGCGGCGCCAGCCGGTTAATGGCGGCCAGCACCTCGGCCTGCTCGGCTGTGGGGGCTTGCACCGATAGCCCGCCGTCGCTAAAGGCCACCACGCCCACCAGCACGCTCGGCGGCTGGCGCTCCACAAAGGTGCGCGCGGCGGCTTTGGCGGCTTCCAGGCGGCTGGGCTGCAGGTCGGTGGCCGCCATGCTGCCCGAGATGTCGAAGGTCAGGATGACCGTGCCTTCCACCTTGGGCAGACTCACCGCCATCTGCGGGCGGGCCAGCGCAAATAGCAAGAGGGTGAGGCCCACCAGAAACAGGCTGGCCGGCAGGTGGCGGCGGCGGCCCAGGCGCACGGCGGCGGCGGTCGGCCCAAAGCCCAGTTGCCCATACACGCCCGCCGCGCGCCGCCGCCGCTGTTGAATGCGCGTGTAGAGCAGCGCCCCCAGCGGGGCCAGCAGCAGCAGCCACAGCAGCGACGGCCAGATAAACGACATGGCTCAGCGCCGGCGCTGGCGTCGCAGGTTGGCAAAGCGCGCGATGGCGCGCACCAGGTCTTCCTCGGTCGAGAGCGACAGCAGGTCGGTGCCCGCGTGTTGAAAGGCTCGCTGCAGGGCCGTCTCGCGCGCCTCGGCGGCCGCGAAGAAGCGCTGGCGGAATTTGGCGTCGTGGGTGTCCACGTACAGTTGCTCGCCGGTCTCGGCGTCTTCCATGATCATCGGGCCGATGTCGGGCAACTCCACCTCGCGCGGGTCGAAGATCCGCACCGCAATCACTTCGTGCCGCTGGTTCAGCAGTTGCAGCGGCCGCTCCCAGCCCGGCGTGGTGATGAAGTCGGACAGGATAAACACCAGCGCGCGCTGCTTGAGGGTGTGCAGCCCGGCCTCCAGCAACGGCGCGAGAGCCGTCACTGGCGCCTGCGTCAGACGCGGGTGGCGCAGCAGATCATTCACCAGCCGCAGCACTTGCAGCCGCCCGCTGCGGGCCGGGATAGTGCGCTCCACCTGGCGGCCGTACAGCACCGCGCCCACGCGGTTGCCGTGCCGGGTCAGCAGCCGCGCCATCGTGGCGACGAAGTCAATCAGCACTGAGCGCTTGAGGTTGTGGACCGTGCCGAAGTCCATCGACGGGCTAAGGTCGAGCAGAAAATAGGCCGTGATCTCGCGGTCCTCGACATACTGGCGCACGTAGGGCGTGCCCATGCGCGCCGTGACGTTCCAATCGATGTAGCGGATGTCGTCTTCCGGCTGGTACTCGCGCAGGTCGGCAAAGTCGATGCCGTAGCCGTAGAACAGGCTGCGGTAGTCGCCTTGCAGCAGGCCATCCAGGCGGCGGACCACCTGCCAATCGAGGCGCTGCAGAATGCGCTCCGGCGAGCCCAGGTCGGTCGCGTCGCTGATGCGCGCGTGCGGGCCGAGCGTGTCGGGCTCAGGCTTTGAGGCGTTGGGCCGTTTGCTCATTCAGAGGAACCACTGGCAGCGGAATGCGCTCAAAGATCTTCTTCAGCAAGGCGTCGCTGCTGACGTTGTCAGACAGGGCTTCGTACGACAGCACCAGGCGGTGGCGCATAACATCGAAGGCCATGTCGAGCACGTCTTGCGGCAGCGCGTAGTGCCGCCCGCGCACGTAGGCCAGCGCGCGCGCCGCCAGGATCAGGTTGATCGAGGCGCGCGGGCTGGCCCCGTAGGTGATGTAGCGGCTGATTTCTTTCATGCTCTTGTCGGTGGTCTGGGTCTGGGTTTGGCGCGTGGCGCCCACCAACTTGACGGCATATTCCATAATGGCCGGGTCCACATACACCCGGTCGGCTTCCTGCTGCAGCGCGATCAGGTCTTGGGTGGTCAGCACCTTCTGCACCGCCGCCAGCGCGCCGGTCATGCGCTCGACGATGACAAACTCCTCGGTCGGCGTGGGGTAGCCCACCAACACCTTGAGCATAAAGCGGTCCACCTGCGCCTCGGGCAACGGGTAAGTGCCCTCGGTCTCGATCGGGTTCTGGGTCGCCAGCACCAGGAAGGGGGCCGGCACCGGGAAGGTGTTGCGGCCGATGGTCACCTGGCGCTCTTGCATCACTTCGAGC
>JBBRZY010000333.1:0-5794 GCA_038252885.1 Anaerolineales bacterium
GCTCCAACCGTATGACATTCAGGGCATTTGGGAGAGCTATCGCCAAAAGGACGTCAACGATGAGCTGCTGCACCTGTATGGCTGGGGCGACGGCGGCGGCGGCCCGACGCAGGAGATGCTCGAAGCGGCGCGCGGCCTGAAGAACTTGCCCGGCCTGCCGGCAGTGGAACAGGGGCTGGCCGAGCCATACTTCGCGCGGCTGGCCGAACGGCTGGCCGACCAGCAGTTGCCGGTGTGGGACGGCGAGCTGTACTTAGAGTACCATCGCGGCACGTATACCTCGCAGGCCTTCAACAAGCGCGCCAACCGCAAGTCCGAAATTCTGTACCACACGGCCGAGTGGCTGTCGGCGCTGGCGGCGTTGACATTGGGCGCCCCCGCCTACCCCGCGACTGAGCTGCGACGCGGCTGGGAGTTGCTGTTGTTCAACCAGTTCCACGACATCCTGCCGGGGTCATCCATCCCGCCCGTGTACGTGGACAGCCGCAAAGATTACGCCGAGATCGCGCAGATCGGCGAGGCGGTGGCGGCCGAGGCGCGCGGCGCGCTGCTGGCCCAGATTGCGGCCCGGCAGCCGAGCGTGGTGGTCTTCAACGCCCTGGGTTGGCCGCGCGCCGGGCTGGTCACGCTGCCGGCCGAGGCCGCGCTGGACGGCCTGTCGCTCGGCGGAGGCGTGCAGGCCATCACCAGCGCAGACGGGCAGCCGCAATGGCTGGCTGAGGTGGCGGCCGTGCCCGCGCTGGGCTACCAGGCCGTGCCGCTCGAAACGGCCCTGGCCCCCGAAGCCGCGCTGACCGTGACGCCGGAGTTGCTCGAAAACGAGTTCTACCGCGTGACGCTCAACGCACACGGGCAACTGACTTCGATTTACGACAAGCGGGCCGGGCGCGAAGTGCTGGCCCCAGGTGCGCGCGGCAACGTCTTGCAGACCTTTGAGGACAAGCCCATGCAGTTCGACGCCTGGGATATTGACCTGTACTACCAGGAGAAGCTGCGCGAGGTGGTCGACTTGATTGAGGTGGCCGTGGAGGAGAGCGGCCCGGTGCGCGGCACGCTGCGGCTGCGTTGGCGCTTCCACAAGTCGACCATCACCCAGCGGCTGAGCCTGTACGCGCACACGCCGCGCCTCGACTTCCGCACGGAGGTGGATTGGCACGAGCGCCAGGTGATGCTCAAGGTCGCCTTCCCGGTGGATATCCGCGCCACATACGCCACCTATGACATTCAGTTTGGGTCGGTCGAGCGCGCCACGCACTGGAATACCAGTTGGGACTGGGCGCGCTTCGAGGCCGTGGGCCACAAGTGGGTCGACCTGTCGGAGGGCGGCTATGGCGTGGCGCTGCTCAACGACTGCAAGTACGGTCATGATGTTAAAAACAATGTGCTGCGGCTGACGCTGCTGCGCTCGGCCACTGACCCCGACCCGCTGGCCGATGAGGGCCAGCACGCCTTCACGTATAGCCTGCTGCCGCACAGTGGCGACTGGCGCAAAGGCGGTGTGGTGCGCGCGGCCTACGCGCTCAACGTGCCGCTGACGGCTGCGCGCGTGCCGGCTCAACCGAGTGGCACGCTGCCGGCGAGCTTTCAACTGGCCGGGTGCGACGCCGAGCACGTTGTGATCGAGACGGTCAAGCAGGCCGAGGACGGCGGGGCCTGGGTGTTCCGCGTCTATGAGTGCCAGCAGACCCGCGCCACGGCGGTGCGGGTGACCTTTGGCCGCGCCATCCACGCCGCGCAAGAGTGCAACTTGGTGGAGGAGGACGACCAGCCGGCCAGCTATACGGGCGCGGTGCTCACCTTCCCCATCCGCCCGTTCGAAATCAAAACCTTCAAAGTATGGTTCGAGGCCCCATGACCGAATTGATTCTGGCATTTGATTTCGGCGGCACCAAGCACACCGCCGGCTTAATCGAGCGCGGCGCGCGCGCCTGGCTGGCCCAAAAGCAAGTCACCTCGCCCCCCGGCGCGGACGGCGACTACGACATCCGCACGATGCTGGCGCTGGGCCACGAACTGCTGGCCGGGGGGGCGCGGCCGGCGGCGGTGGGCGTGAGCTTCGGCGGCCCGGTCAACTATGGCACTGGCACGGTCATCCTCTCGCACCACGTGCCCGGCTGGGAGAACCGGCCGCTGCGCCAGATCATCGAGGCCGAGTTTGGCGCGCCGACCAATGTAGACAACGACGCCAACGTGGCGGCCGTGGGCGAGCACAAGTTCGGCGCGGGCCAAGGGTGCAGCAGCCTGCTGTATATCACCGTGAGCACCGGCGTGGGCGGCGGCTGGATATTAGACAACCGGCCCTGGCGCGGGCGCGACAGCATGGCGGGCGAGTTTGGCCACCTGATGGTTGACCCGCTCGGGCCGCCGTGCGTGTGCGGCAGCCGCGGCTGCGTGGAGCGCCTGGCCTCCGGCACCCACATCGCCGGGCGCGCGCGCGAGTGGCTGGCGGCCCAGCCGGAGCGCGGCGCAAGCTTGCGGCGGCTGGTGAACAACGACCTGGCCGCCGTGGATGGAAAAGCGGTGGCGCAAGCCGCGGCCGAGGGCGACGAATTGGCCTGGGAGTCGTTAGCCGTCAGCGCCCGCGCGCTGGGCCAGGGCATTGGCTCGGTCGCTAATCTCATCAACCCGGAGCGCTTTGTGCTGGGCGGCGGCACCACCAAGTCGGGCGAGCGTTATTGGGAGACGATCCGCGCGACGGCCCGCGCCACCGCCATGCCCGAGGTCAACTACGAGATCGTGCCGGCCGGGCTGGGCGACTTCGCACCGCTGTGGGGGGCGGTCGCCATCGCCGACCAGGCGGCCCAGTGACGAAGCAGCGCGCGTCGGTCGCTGGCCTGCTAAGTCCGGCTATCATTGAGGCACTGACCACGCCGGCCAACCGGCGCTACGGGCAAGCGATCTACGACCGTGGCGGCGTGGCGTTCATCGAGTTCGGCACTGACCAGGTGGAAGGTTGGGTCGGCGGGCTGGACGGCAGCGTGGCCGAGGGTGGCAGCCAGCGCCGCCGGACGCGGCTGTTCGTCACTGACGAGGCGCTGGCCTGGCACTGTGCCGGCAACGCCAAGAACCACCAAATCTTCTGCAAGCACTGCTACGCGCTGGCACTGGCGATTCTGGCGCGACCGCTGTAGCGGCCAGCGCCCCCCTCCGCCAGAATTACCGGCCAGCATACGCCTTATTCCCTTTAGACCCCCCTGTTTCCCGCTCCAAACTGACTATTGCTCTCCCCTGAGGTTCGTGCTATTATACGAACGCTTGTTCTAGTCACTTATCCGTTTTCATCCGATACCTTTTGTAGAACAGGAGCATCGCTATGGGCGCTAATCTTTCTCAATCGTTCCCCACCCCCGAAGAAGCCGACATCTGGGCCGAGCAACAAACCCGCCGGGCCGCACAATGGAACCTGCAAAAGACCGCCGACTACGGCAACCGCCCCGTCGTGCGCGTGCCGGTCGTCTCGCCGGCCGGCCAGCCAGAAGAGATCACCGTCACTGTTGAGCCGGGCACGGCGGTCGAGCCGCGCATCCACGCCAGCCTGCATAAGACGCGGCGCTTCGCCGGCTACCGCGAAGACCCACTGCGCCGCCGGCAATCGGCCTACGAGCGCAGCCTGCACTTCGACTAGGCGGCCAGCCGCGCGCCAGGCCCAAAGAACGGGGCAGCCCTGAGATCGCCCGGACCTTCAAGGCCCTGGGCGGTTTTGCCGAGAAGCAGACCCACCGGTGGAACGCCATCCACGCGCTGCTGCCGGCCGGCCCCCCACCACAGTACCGGGTCGCGCCTCGCGCGCCCATGATAAACTCCCCAAGCCACCACCGACCGCAGCCAGCGCCTCTATGTCGAAAGTCAAGGAGCCTGTGCCATGCCCACCGCCCCTGCACCCGATCCGACCAGCGTTGTCAGCCGCCTGCTCCAGGCCATGAACGCCCACGACGCCGACGCCTTCGCCACCTGCATGGCCTCGGACTATGACAGTGTGCAGCCGGCCCACCCCGATCGGGCCTTTCGCGGCCGCGAGCAAGTGCGCCGCAACTGGTCAGCCATCTTCGAGGATATCCCCGACTTCCAGGCCGAAATGCTGCGGGTGGCAACCTCGGGCGACGAGGTCTGGTCCGAGTGGCACTGGCACGGCCAACCGGCCGCCGGCGGTTGGTTTGAGATGCGCGGCGTCATCATTATGGGCCTCGCCGCCGACCAGATCGCCTGGGCGCGGCTATTCCTCAGCCCGGTCGAGGCCGGCGCCGGCATCGACGCCGCCGTGGCTGCCATGGGGGACGGCACAGCCGGAGCGTAGGGCCGTGGGTTGTCTACGTATTTGATCGCGCGTGGTGACATGGTAGACTGTTAACCTTGTTTACGATCTCTTGCAGGTATTCTCTGTGACCCACTCCACCACCGCCAACGCAACCATCGCCTGTGCAAAGTAATCACAACGAGCACCGGCATTCGGCATTGACCGCCCGGCCAGTGTTGGCCGAATTGCTATCTGGCGAGCGAGTGGAAGCCCTAATTACTGGAGCCGTTCTAAAGTGACCCGCGACTTGCGCATTCCAAACTTACAAAACGTACGCGACCTGGGCGGCCTGCCCACGCGCGACGGCCAGACCACGCGTTGGCGCTCGGTGCTGCGCGCGGACGACCTGCACCACCTCGCGCCCGAAGGCTTACAAGCCTTGCATGAATATGGCGTGCAGACGGTCATCGACCTGCGCTGGCCGCACGAGCTGACACTGTTTCCAACCGGCTATCCGACGGTTGACGCCAACGACCGGCGCTACTGGCACCTGTCGTTGCTGGGCGCCAGCCCAGAAGCGTGGGACGAGCGCTCTCAGAACGTGCCCTGGGACCAATGGAATAAGGCGGTGTTGGACCACGGCCAGCCTGAAATGGCCGCCGCCCTGCGCTTGATTGCTGCCGCCCCCACGGCCCCGCTGCTGTTCCACTGCGTGGCCGGCAAGGACCGCACCGGCCTCATCGCTGCGCTGCTGCTGGCCCTGGCCGACGTGGAGCCCGAGGCGATTGCGGCGGATTATGCGGCCAGCACCGAAAACCTTCGGGCGCGGTGGCTGGCCGGCCAACCGGAAGAAAAGTGGCCCGCGATTATCGAATCCCTGAGCTGCCCGCCCGAGCGCATGCACGCGCTGCTGGCGCACCTAGCTGAACGCTATGGCGGGCCGGGCGGTTACTTCACCCAAATTGGCCTGAGCCAGCCGGAAGTGCTAAACCTGCGCGCGCGCCTCAGGGACGGAGCCGGCTAGTCCTGACGGCGGCCATCAAACCACGTGACCCCCTCGATGCGGCTTTCCTGCCTAACGCGATAGCCGTCCACGCGTGCAGCTCATATGGATGGTAGACTACTCTAATCATGCCTAACACCACCGCCACGGCCGTCGCGAACGCCAACATCGCTTTTACAAAGTAGTCACAATGATCCACCCCTGGACATCACCGTGACCGCCCGTTTAGTCCTGAACGAATTGCGGGCCAGTTAGTAACCAGGCACGACCTTCGCAAAGAGTTCTCCGTTTAATCCTGGGCCGCTGGCATTAGCCAGCGGCCCTTTTGTTTTGGTCCACAGTGCATTGCGTCTCCAAGCTACCGGCGGGACCAGCAGGAAGCTTGGCAAGTTATCGGCCGACCTAAGGGCGCATCCGGGAATTCCGCCGACTGTGGCGGCTGCAAACTTGGATGGCCCGTTTGCAGTCTGAAGCCTTCACCCCCCTCTTCAAGTTCCTTCAATTCTATTCAACCGCCTGCTTGCTACTCTGCATTCATCAAATCTTGCTTGGTCCCC
>JBBRZY010000334.1:0-5781 GCA_038252885.1 Anaerolineales bacterium
GGATTTAGGTTTTGTTGGTAGGAGTGCCGCGAGTGCCGCGAGTGCCGCGGATTTAGGATTTGTTGGTAGGAGTGCCGCGAGTGCCGCGAGTGCCGCGAGTGCCGCGGTGGGCAGCGGGCGGGGGTGGGGCGGTCGCCCTCATCCCCCGTCCCCATCTCGCGCTGCGTACAGCGTTAAGCGAGAAGGCGTGCCCATGTGAGGGGGAGGTCGTGAGACGCGACTTCGGGCGGGTGTTGGATTCACCGCCGCGTCGGGCGCGCCTGCCGAATCAACATCCGCAGCCGGCGCGGCCGGCGCGGTTACGCTTGGTTCATGGCGATGGCAATTGGCTTCGGTTGGTAAGGTGGCGCTGGACGGACGAACGCGCCGCGGGTTGGGGCCCCACCCTATGTTATAGAAAACAATTGTTACTTTAACAACCGGCAGTTTTCGACTCGAAAACAGGCTGATTCAGGGGGCGGTGGGGGGTGGGGTGGGGATGACGCGGTTGCGGCCGGCTTTTTTGGCGGCGTAGAGGTTGGCGTCGGCCTGGTTGATGAGGGCGTTGACGTCGGCCACTTCGCCGCTGGAGGTGGCGACGCCTAGGCTGACAGAAATCTCCAGCGGGCCGCCGACGGTGGTGACGGGGTGGGCGGCCACACGCTGGCGGAGGCGCTCGGCCAGCAGCACGGCGCCGGGCAGTTCGGTTTCGGGCAGCAGCAGCACGAACTCTTCGCCACCGTAGCGGCCGGGGATGTCGATGTTGCGGGTGCTGGCGCGCAGGCGCGTGGCGACCTCGGCGATCACCTGGTCGCCGGCGGCGTGGCCGTAGATGTCGTTGACGAGCTTGAAGTGGTCGATGTCGAGCATCAGGGCCGAGAGCGAGCGGTTGAACCGGCGGGCGCGCTGGAACTCGCGCTCGGCCAGCAAGAAGACGTGCCGCCGGTTGAACAGCCCGGTCAGGCCGTCGGTGATGGATTGCAATTGAACTTCGGCGAACAGGCGCGCGTTGGCGATGGCGACGGCGGCGGTGTCGGCCAGCGTGCCGAGCGGGCCGAGGGTGGCTTCGCTAAACGGGTGGTCGGCGGCGGGCACGTGCGCCACCAGCGCGCCGACCATGTGGTCGTGCAGCCGCAGCGGCACGGCCACGCCGGGGATGGCGCCCAGCCCCGTGGGCGGGCTGAGGACGGGCTGGCTGGTGCGCAGCACCTGGGCGGCCAGCGGGTCGTTGGCCGCCTCGCGCAGCAGGCGGACGGTGGCGTCGCCGGGACCCTGCGCCGCGCGGAGCAGGAGTTGGCCGCCGCGCTCGTCGAGTAGGAAGAGGGCGGCCCCGCCCGCGCCGGTGAGCCGCAGCGCGCCCTTGACGATGAAGCTGAGGACTTCTTCGATTTTGAGGGTGCCGGTGAAGGCGCGGCTGAGGTCTTGCAGGGTCTCCAATTGGCTGACGCGCTGGCCGAGGGCGGTCAGGGCTTCGGCGCGCTCGCGGCGCAGGCGCTCGACGCTGAGGGCCTGGCTGATGGCGGCCAGCATGACTTCGATATCCACCGGTTTGGGCAGGTAGTAGGCGACGCCGGCCAGCGTGGCCTGCGAGGCGATGCTTTCAGAGCCTTCGGCGGTGACGAGGATGAGGGGGGTGGTGTTGCCGATGTCGGTCAGGGCGCGTTTGAGTTCGAGGCCGCTGAGGCCCGGCATTTGCAGGTCGGCCACGATCAGGTCGGGGCGATGCTCGAGGGCCATGCGCAGGCCGGCTTTGCCCTCGGTGGCGGTGATGACGGTGTAGCCGGCCGGCCGCAGCACAGAATCAGAGAAGAAGTCCCGCATGTGGCGGGAGTCATCGACGACGAGAATCTTGGCGCTCATGCGCGGTGGGGCTCCGGCTGGTTGGTAAACAGGGCTTCACTATAAAGGATATTAGGGAAAAAGTGCTTGGGAGGCCGGTACTGGGTAAGAAGAGCAAAGGCAAAGAAAGAGACAGAGAGGCTGCGCTAAGAAAAAGGGAGACAGGAGGGTGCGTTGAGAAGAGGAGCGGCCGTGAATTCTACAGGGGCGGACCCCATTCGCCGGAGTAGTCGTCGGCGGGGTGGTTGGTGATCTGGCGCAGGTCGGTGCCGTCGGAGCGGATGAGGTAGAGGTCGTAGTTGCCGGCGCGGTCGGCGGCGAACAGAATCCACTGGCTGTCGGGCGACCAGCGCGGCGAGCGCACGGTGCCCAGGTCGAACGTCAGGCGCACTTGCTCGGTGCCGTCGGCTTTCATCAGGTACAACTCGCTCTGGCTGTCGCGCTCGGAGACGAACACGATGCGCTTGCCGTCGGGCGACCAATCGGGGTGGTAGTTGCGGGCCTGGGTGTGGGTCAGGCGGGCGGGCGCGCTGCCGTCGGCGTTCATCACATAAATCTGGTAGGCCTCGCTCTCGCGCCGCGACTGGAAGACGAGGTGTTGGCCGTCGGGCGCCCAGTCGGCCACGGCGTCGTCGGCGTTGGAGGCGGCGATGAGCGTCTGCTCGCTGCCGTCGGGGCGCATCTTGTAGATTTGGAAGACGCCGGTGCGGTTCGAGTCGAACAGCAGCCAGGCGCCGTCGGGCGAGTAGGCGGGGAACTCGTCGAAGTTGGGGTCGGTGGTCAGGCGTTGGCGCTGGGTGCCGTCGGCGGTCATGCGGTGGATCTCGGGGTCGCCGTCGCGGCGGGAGAGGAACACCAGCCACTGGCCGTCGGGCGACCACTTGGCTGAGCGGTCTTCGGGCTCGGTGAAGGTCAGGCGCTTGAGGCCAGTGCCGTCGAGCAGTTGGCGGTAGATTTCTGGGTTGCCGTCGCGGTCGGAAGTGTAGGCGATGAGGCCGCTGCCGCCGCCGACGGGGGGCGAGCCGACGCTGAGGGTGGGGGCGGGCGGCAGCGGCGTGACGGTGGCCGAGCCATCGGGCGTCGGCGTAATGGTCGGGGTGGGCGAGCCGGCCAGGGTAGGGGTGTCGGTGGGCGAGGGCGGCGCGGTGTTGGTGGCGGTGGCGGCCGCGCGGGTGGGGGCGTCGGGCGTGGCGCTGGCGGTGCGGGTCGGCACGGTGGCGCTGGGCGCGGGTGTGAGTGTGAGGAGGGCTACGGCCAGCCCCAGCCGCCCGGTGCTGAGCACCAGGGCGCCCAGGGCGGCCAGCGTGCCCAGAAAGAGCCAGGCGCCAAGCTGGTTGGGCCGCAGGCGGCGCTGGGGCCGGCGCGGGCGGTTAGCGAGGGGCGGCCTGGTCATAGGGCAGCGTGACGGTGGCGATGGTGCCCTGGCCGACGCGGCTGCGCACTTCTAGCCGGCCGCCGTGGCGCTCGAGGATGCGCTGGACGATGGAGAGCCCCAGCCCGCTGCCGGTGATGTCGTGGGTGTTCGAGCCGCGATACAACTCCTCGGTTACGAGGGGCAGTTCGTCGGGCGGGATGCCGCGGCCGGTGTCGATGACTTCGACCACCAGGTGGCCGGCAGTGTGGCGGGCGCGCACTTGCACCGGGGCGCTGGAGTACTTGAGGGCGTTATCCACCAGGTTGCGCAGCACCATGAGCAGCAGTTCGCGGTCGGCCTGGATGGAGGGGATGGCCCACGGCACGCGCTGCACGTCGAGCTCGATGCGGGCCGGGCTCTCGAGCAGATCAATTACCTCGGCCAACAGCTCGGCCACCGCCACCGTCTCGATCTCGAGCGGGCGGGTCTCCAGGTCGGCCAGGCGGCGCAGGCCGCGCGTGAGGTGCGCCAGCCGGCCAACCTGCGCGCGCACATCGCTGACGGCCGCGGCGGTGCGCTCGCCGGACGGCTGGTTCTCTTGCAGGTTGTCGAGGTGGACTTGAATGGCGGTGAGCGGGTTCTTAAGCTCATGGTCGAGGCGCTGGATGAAGCGGCGGCGTTCGACCTCTTGGGCGCCGGCCTGGTCGGTGAGGGCGCGGCGCACGCGGGTCTGCTGCCAGCGGGCCAGGGCGGCGGCGGTCAGCACGGCCAACGCGACCAGCAGCGCCACCACCAGCAGCGCCACGGCCGGGTCGGCCTGGAAGCCAAATTGGAGGACGGAGGGGGTGAGGAACAAGCGAGCGGCCCCGGCGGCCAGCACGCCGAGCGCCAGCAACGCCAGACCAGCGACCCCCAGGCGGCGTGTCATCAGTCGCTCCCGGTGTGGGCTTCGCCGACTTTGACGCTGCCGGCGAACCGGTAGCCCTCGCCCGGCACGGTTTCGATGAGGGCTTCGTCGCCCAGCTTGCGGCGGATCTCGGCGATGCGGACATCGACTGTGCGCATGCCGGCCGGGTCTTCCCAGCCCCAGACCTGGTCGAGCAACTGCTCGCGCGAGACGACGACGTTGGGCCGGCCCATGAGGTGGGCCAGCACGCCGAAGGCTTTGTTGGAGAGCGGGATTTCTTGCCCCTCGCGCCAGACGCGCTGGGTCTCGCGCTCTAGGCGCAGCGGGCCGCTGATTAGCACGTTGGCCAGGTGGGCGGGGCGGCCGGCCACGGCTTGGCGCCGCAGGAGCGCGCGCAGCCGGGCGATGAGCTCATAGGAGTCGAAGGGCTTGTTGAGGTAGTCGTCGGCGCCTTCTTCGAGGCTGGAGATTTTCTCGCCGGTGGCCTTGATTTGGGTGAGCATGATGACGGGCGTCCAGTTGCCGGCCTGGCGCAGGCGGCGGCAGACTTCGCGGCCGTCCATCTCGGGCATCATGATGTCGAGCACGATGATGTCGGGCTCGGTGCTCTCGACTTTACGCAGGGCCTCTTGCCCGTCGCGCGCCTCGATGACGCGGAAGCGGGCGCGCAGCAGGGCCGAGGCCAGGCCGGTGCGGATGGCGTCGTCGTCGTCAACGAGCAAGATGGTGGGTTCGTTCGCGTCGGGCATGCTGGGTTCCGAGTCTACTGCGCTTCTGAAAAGAGTATAGATGGGGCGTCGGGCGGCTGTCAATGCGGCGTTACCAAAGCGTAACCGCACATTACGAGATCGTAATACGCGGGCGGCAAGCGCGGTAATGCCGGGACGCTAGGGTGTAAGCATGACCGACCGGAGTTGTTGAGTGAGCCAGGAGGGACTGCCATGCTGCGCCGCATATTGGTGATGCCGTTGGTGTATGGGCTGCTGGTGATCTTTGCGGCGTGCGCGCAGCCGGGGGCGTTGAGCACCCCGACCGCGCCGCCGCCGACTGTGACGGTGAGCGCAACAGGGAACGCCAGCCCGGTCGCGCCAACCGACACGCCGGCGGGGGCGACGAGCACGCCGGTGCTAGAGGCGCTGGACACCCAATCCACCACGACGACTTCGCCCGACGGCGCGTGGGTGGCGGTGGCGGCGGTGAGCTACCCGCGCCTGAAGGGCGGCGTGACTTGCGCCGGGTGCAGCGACGAATATTTCGCGCGGCTGACGGTGCACCGCGCGGACAATAGCCAAATGTGGACGGCGCTGGCGGAGTGGCGGCCGCTGGGGCTGGGCGCGCCGCTGCCGGCGGTGCATTCGTGGTCGGCGGACGGCGCGGCGCTGTACTACACCAACCTGGTGCGGCCGGACGGCTGCGGCTTCTTCAGCAGCAACGGCACCGACTTGTGGCGGCTCGACCTGGCTACGGGCGCGAGCGTGGAATTGATGCCGGCCAACGGCTATTACCTAGTGCTGTCGCCGGATGAGACGCAGGTGGCGTATTTGGCGTTCGGGCAGCGTGGGTTGGTGGTGCGCGACCTGGCGACCGGCGGCGAGCGCGACTATCCGTTGGTCGATTTGGGCGGGCAGTTGGGGGCGGCGGTGTGGGCGCCGGACGCGTCGGCGTTGGCGCTGACGGTGCAGAGCGAGGTGTGCGGCGGGCC
>JBBRZY010000335.1:0-5771 GCA_038252885.1 Anaerolineales bacterium
CAAAAGCTCGAAGAGATCGCGCCCGAAGCGCGCCTGGGCATCGCCCACGGCCAACTGGACGAGCACGAGCTCTCGCGCGTGATGGATGAGTTCACCCAGGGCGAGATTGATGTGCTGCTCTGCACCTCGATCATCGAGAGCGGGCTAGACATCCCCAACGCCAACACCCTGATCGTAGACCGGGCCGATACCTTTGGTCTGGCCCAGCTTTACCAACTGCGCGGGCGCGTTGGGCGCGGCGCGGCGCGGGCCTACGCCTACTTCTTCACCGACCGCCGCAGCCGCCCCACCCCCGAAGGCTACCAGCGCCTCGAAACGCTCTCCGAGCAGACCGACTTGGGCGCGGGCTACGGCATCGCCATGCGCGACCTGGAGATGCGCGGCGCGGGCGACATCCTCGGCGTGCGCCAGCACGGCCACATTGCCTCGGTCGGCTTTCACTTGTATACCCAGCTCTTGGGCAACGCCGTCCGCCGCCTGAAGGCGCAGAAGGCCAAAGGCGGCGCGCCCCTCACCGCCACCGTTGCCGCCGCCGCCGCGGCTGCAGACGACCTGCCCGGCGACCTGGCAGCGCTCATGAGCAGCGCCATTGCCGTCGACCTGCCCATCGGCGCGTCGCTGCCGGCCGACTACATCGCCGACCGCGATCTGCGCCTGCGCATCTACCGCCGCCTGGCGCACACCCACGACGAAGCCGCCCTGGCCGAGGCCGGCCGCGAATTGGCCGAGCGCTTCGGCCCGCTGCCGCCCACGGCTGAGAACTTATTGTTTCAATTGCGTGTGAAGATTTTGGCCACGGCCGCCGGCGTGAGCGCCATCGGCAGTGACAACGGCCAAATCGTGCTCACCACCCAGCCCGTGGGCGAGGTCGATCAGGCCCATCTCGGACTACAACTTGGCCCCGGCGCGCGCGTCAGCAAGAACAAAATCTGGCTCGGCCGCGTAGCCAACCCCCGCGCCTCCGACCCCGCCTGGCGCACCACCCTGCTGGCCGTCCTCCGCCAAATGGCCACCCTAGCCCAAGCCGCCACAAAGTCAGCGTAGCCCAAGCGCGCCCGTTATCACCCACCGCCCTGACCATTCACCCCCCGCCTACCTGTCATTTCGAACCCCCGCACACGGCCTATTAGCTTTGTGCCAAGTTTGGCGGGGTGAGAAATCCCACCGCCGGAACCTCAGCCGCGTCTGACTGACCTGCTCCAGCCCCGCCTCTGGCGCTGCATCATAGCTACAACCCACCATTCGTTTAATTCGTGGCCAAAGGTCTTTCCCCCTCAGCGCCGCAGCAGCCCCGCCGCCTCCAACTCCTCCCGCCGCTCCGGTATCGTGAACTGATTAATCGTCGTCCAGTCCACCAGCCCCGGCAGCAGTTGGTTCAGCCACACACTAAACCGGAACGGCCACGTCACCACCAGGCTGGCGCGCGGCCGGCGCACCAACCCCACCACCATGCCCCCCACCTGCTCCGCCGTCAGCCGCATCCAGGCCGGCGTCGTCGCCTTCGTCTTGCGCTTAATCCCCGCGTGGCTGCCGAACTCCGTCGCCACCCCGCCCGGATAAATCACCGACACCCGCAGCCCCCACGGCGCCACCTCACGCCGCAGCGCCTCGCTAAAGCCGCGCACCGCAAACTTGCCCGCCGCATACACGCTGTAAGTCGGCGTCCCTACCAACCCCGCCACCGACGCCATATTGATAATGTGCCCACCGTGCTGGGCCAACATCAGTGGCAGCACCTGGCGCGTAGTCTGGATTACCCCCAGCACATTCACCGCCAACTGCGCCTCGATGTCCTGCACCGGGTCGAGCTTCTCCAGCCAGTCCAGCCGCCCAAACCCGGCGTTATTGAACAGCACATCAATCCGCCCAAAGCGCGCCTGCGCCTGCGCCACCAGGCTCTGAATGTCCGCCAGTTGGCTCAAGTCGGCCGCCACCGCGAGCGCCTCCGCCCCCGTGCCCAGCGCCTCAATCGCCTGGGCCGCCACCATCAGCCGGTCGAGCCGCCGCGCCGCCAGCACCACCTTGGCCCCCGCCCGGCCAAATGCCAAAGCCGTTGCCGCCCCAATGCCCGACGAGGCCCCCGTCACCACGACGACCTTGTTGCCTACCTCGGCCATGTTGTTCTCCTACTTGGATTGCCCCAGTGTGTCTGTCTTGCCGCGAGCCGCCGCTTGCGAACGGCCCCTGCGCCCCCTCACGTCAACCCACCTTCGTGTAAATTCGTGTCCCGCCTGCCTTAGCTCCCCGCGCCTCGGCCACACGCTACCACCCGCTCCTCGCGCCTACCCGCCCCCCGAATCGTTCCTCTTCGTGATAATTCGTGTTAAGAATCCCCCGCTCAAGCCTGCTCCGCCCGCGGCAGCACAAAATAAAAGCAAGAGCCCGCCCCCTCCGCGCTCTCCACCCCAATATGCCCCCCGTGCGACTCCACAATCAGCTTGCAGATCGCCAGCCCCAGCCCAATGCCCCCGCGCTTGCGGCGCGCCGACCCGTCCACCTGGTAGAAGCGGTCGAAGATGCGCTTGGAAAACTGCGGCGGAATGCCGATGCCCGTGTCGCACACATCCACCCGCACCGCCTCCGGCTCCAGCCACACGCTCAAGCTAATCTGCCCGCCGGCCGGCGTGAACTTCAGCGCGTTCCCCAGCAGGTTGTCGAACACCTGGCTCAGCCGCAGCGTATCGCCGCCCACCGTCACCGCGTGGTCCGGCAGGTTGGCCACCAAAGTCACGCCCGCCTCCTGCGCCAAGGCCGCCATGCCTTCGGCCGCCGCCCGCGCCAGCGTCCGCAGGTCGATCGGCAGCCGCGCAATCGTGGCCGACGTCACCGCCTGGAGTGTAATGATGTCGCTCACCAGCCGCACTAACTGGTCGGTTTTGTTGCGCACCACCCCCAGGCTATGCTGCTGCGCCGGCAGCAGCGGCCCCAGGTCGCCGCCCAACAGCAGGTCCACATAGCTCTTCAAGAACGTCAGCGGTGTGCGCAGCTCGTGCGAGATGTTCTGGACCATCTCATCCTTCAAGTGGTCCATCTCAGCCAGCTCGTTGTAGGTGGCCTGCAAGCGCTCGGCCCGCTCGCGCAGGGCCGCGTACAGCTCCGCGTTTTCAATCGCTACCGCCGCCTGCGCCGCAAAGCTCGACAGCAGGTCAAAGTCGTGCCGCGTGAACTCGCGCTCGCCCTCGCGGTAGACCGCCACCACGCCCGTCACGCGCTCCCCCAGCGCCAGCGGCACCACCATCAGGCACTCCGGCGTCACCGGCGTGCCAGTGATGAGCTGCGCGCGCGGGTGCAGCTCGGCCCGGTTAAAAATCTCGCCCACGCCCGTTTGGCCCACATAGCCCACCAGCCCCTCGCCGGTCACCACGTAGTCGGCCATCGTTTCTTCCTCATACAAGTCGTCCAGCACCACCAGCGGCACCAGTTGGCTGTGATCGGAGTTGTAACGATAGACCGTGGCCGAGTCCCCGCCCACCAAGTCGCGCGCGTGCAGGATGATCGCCGCCAGCCGTGTCCGCAGCTCCAACGACGACGTCACCGCCAGCGTGGTCGTCAGCAGCGCCGCCACCTCCGCCGCGCGCCGGCGCGTCTCCGCAAACAGCCGTGCGTTGTCGAGCGCCACCGCCACCTGGCCCGAAATGGCCTCCAGCGTGGCGATCTCATCCGGCCCCAGTTGCCCCGGCTGCCGCCCCTGCACCGCCAGCACCCCCAGCGTATGGCCGTGCGCAATCAGCGGCACCACCACCTCGGCCGCGCTGGCGGCCTCGGCGGTTTGCGCCACATAGCGCGGCTGACTCTCACGCGCCACCCACTCAATAATGCCCGGCCCGTCCAGCGGGTAGCGCTCTGCCGGAAAGCTCAGCCCGCGCCGCTCGTCGGCCCGCGCCGCAAACACCACCGCCTCGCCGGCGATCAGCCCCAGCCGCGCGTGCTCGTAGCCAAAGGCGCCCTCCAGTCGATGGCACACCTGCGCCACCAGCGCCTCTACCTCCAAAATGCCGGTGATGTCGCGGCCGACCTCGTTCACCAGCCGCATCTGGTCGGCGTGGCGGCGGGTGGCCGTATACAGCCGCGCATTCTCCAACGCCACGGCCGCGCTGGCCCCCAGCACCTGCGCCAAATTGATCTCGGCCTCGCTAAAGCGTCGCTCAGAGCGGCTCTCCCACAGCTCCACGTAGCCCAGTGCCCGCCCCTGTCGCATCAACGGCACCACCAGCATTACCTGCGCGCCATAGCGTTGCATGTGCTCGCGCTCGCCTAGCGCGGTCGCTGCGTCCGCGAGCGAGATTTGCGCCGGCCGGCCGCTGGTTAGCGTTTCAAAGGCCTGCATGAAATACGTGGCAGGGTAACTCACATACAGGTCCGAAACTAGCTCGAGCGCATTGGCCCCCGCGCCGTAATATTCGGCCACCGTGGTCACCATGTCGCCGGCCACCTCCACCACGTAGGCGCTGGTCACATCCAGCGCCTTCCCCATCTGCTCCACAATCGCCGTCAACACCTCGCGCATGTCCAGGCTGGCCGAAGCCGCTTCCTGCACCCGCGCCAGCCGGTCGAGGTCGCGCACCTGGTGCTCGGCCCGATCGCGCTGTTGCGCGTTCTCAATTAGCGGTGCCAGCACGCCCGCCACCGCCACCAGCAGTTGCTCGTCGGCCGCGCTGAAGCTATGCAGCGTGTAGCTCTCGGCGTTTAGCGCGCCGATGGTGCGCTCGCCCACTGTCAGCGGCACCACCAACTCCGACTGCACCAGCGGGTCATCGGCCCAATAGTCGCCGTGGCCGCGCACATCGCCCACCCGCACCGGCTGGCCCAGGCGCAGCGCCAGCCCCACCAATCCGCGCGTCACCGGCAGCGCCAAAGGCACCGTGCCCCGGTCCCGGCGCCGCGTGTAAGACGGATGCGCGTAGTAGTGCTGCCCACCGCTATCCAGCAGCCCCACGCCGATCACGTCGAAGTCCAGCCGCCGGTTAAGCACCTGCGTGGCTTCCGCCACCACCTCGTCCACGCTCACCGCCGTCAACGCCGCCAGCGCAATCTCATGCAAGATGGTCAATTGCGCCAACTTCTGCTGCGTCGCCTGAAACTGCCGCGCATTCGCCAGCGCCGCCGACGTCTGGTGCGCCAGCGTCGCCAGCAGCGCATCATCCTCGGCGTCAAAGGCCTCCGGCGCTTCCGCCTGGCTCACCAGCGCCCCCACGCCCTCCGCGCCCACCTGCAGCGGCACCGCCACCGCCGCCGCCAGCGGTGCAAAGGCCGGGTCGTCCGGCCGCCGGCTGGCCGGCCACTCGTCCGCGCCGGGCCACCGCTGCGATTGACCTGCCCGCAGCGCCTCGGCCGCCCAAGCCACCGCGCCCGCCCCCGCCCCCGCCGGTTGGCGCAAACCCTGCCGCATCACAAACACCGGCGTCAGCCTGGCGGGCGCTTCTCCGGGCAGCAGGATCGCAAAGAAAGCGGTCGGCATCCACTGCCCCACCGCTTCGTAGGTCGCCTGATAAATTTGTTCAACGTCGAGGGATTGGGTGATGGACCGGCTGGACTGATGCAGCCGCGCCAGCCGATCGGCCAGGCCTTGCGCCGTAGCGTGCAGCCGCAGTTGGCCCCAGGCCGCCGCCGCCTGCGCCGCCAGCGCCTCGGCCAGGACACGCGCCTCCGGCTCCCATGGCGGGCCGTGGGCCACCAGCCCGCCCAGCAGTTGCCCGCGCCAGCGCAGCGGCAGGGCCAACGTGGGCTCGGCCGGCGGGGCCTGGCCCATGGCGCCGTGCCCGTTCGCCAGC
>JBBRZY010000336.1:0-5758 GCA_038252885.1 Anaerolineales bacterium
AGGGGCGAGGCGTTCCATGACATTGGCCAGGTCTGCCAGGGGGAGCGGGCCGCGCGTCAGCCGGTCGGCCAGCGAACCGCCCGGCATTAGTCGCATCACCAGGTAGGGGCGGTCGGCTTCCTCGCCGTAGTCGTAGACTGGCACGATGGCCGGGTGCTCGAGCATGGCGATGATTTGGGCTTCGCGTTCGAAGCGCTCGCGCAGGCCCGGCGTGTTTAGGAATTCTGCCGGCAGCAGTTTGATGGCGACATCGCGCTTGAAGCGCGGATCGTAGCCTTGATAGACGGTGGCCATGCCGCCTTGACCAAGCTTGGTGCCCAGGCTGTAGCGGCCCACTTGTTGAATTGACACTGTTCTATACCTTGAATCGCGCTGCGCGGGCGTCTAACGGCCGCCTGGGTTGGCAGGGCGGGACAGCGGGTGAATGATTGTCTGGAAGGTTGCCGCCTAGCAGCCACCATAGTTTATGCGGCCGGTCGGGGGTGTCAAATCGGGCGACAGCCGGCCAGCCGGTAAAACGGGGAAAAAAGGGAGGGCGAGTGGAGCTGTCGGTGCTCCACCCGCCCTCCGGCCGGACGGCTAGTCGCCGTCCGCGCTGTCAGGTCGGTTTACTGCACGTAACCCTGGACGAACGTGATGAAAGTGAAGTCGGAGGTGTCCAAGTCGGCCGGGAGGTACAGGCTAAGCTGGAACTCGACCGTCTCTCCGGGCGAGAGGGTGCCATCTTCGGGGTAGGCGCCGGTCCAGCCGCTGGTGTATACGTTGCCATCGGGGTCGAGCAAGGCCAGGAGCACGGTGGCACTGGAGATGTCGGACGTCGAGCTGTTCACAACGTCGCCGGTGAAGGTGACGTAGCCGTCGGAGTTCTCGCTGGTTTCGTTGGCGGTTTCCAGCGCCTCGACTTCCGAGCTGCTTTCGTAGGTCCAGTAGGGGTCGAACTGAACCGTGAAGCTATCAATTTCAGCGATGAGGTCGTCGTCGCCGTTGATGGTGTAGAAGTTGTCGAAGTTGACGGGCACCGATTCGCCGGGGCCGATGTAGATCTGCACCGAGGTGTAGGCGGCGTCGAGCACGGTGCCATCGGCGGCGTACACGCCGGCCACGAGACCGACCGACAAGACCGTGTCGCCAGAGTTGGTCACGACGGCCGCCAGGTGGACGCTGCTGTAGTCATCCAAATAGTTGTTCTTGATGCTGACTGTCAAGTCTGCCGTGGTATCAATCTCGTCGGTCTTATCGACATCGACGAAAAAGATGCGCGAATCGGCGTCAGGGGCGGGGCCGTCGAGGCTGATGCTGAACGGTGAGCGGTCATTGCCGCCGGCGTCACCGGCGGCAGCCAGGTAGCGCGCCACGTTGTAGGACGAGTCGGCCGCCAGGGCGGTGCCGTCTTCGGCCAGCAGGACGCCGGCCAGGCCGTTGACCGAAACGGGCTCGTTTGATTCATTGACCAATTCGCCGGTCAGGTAGATGGTGCCGTATTTGTCGACGGCCAAGTTGGTGTTTTCGACCGCGACGTCGGCCCGATCTACGGTGGTGTCGCTGTAATCGGTGACGGTGACGTTGCCTTGCCAGTCTTTCGTGTCGGCCGAGTCAGTGCTGACGTAATAGTCGAACGGGGCGGTTTCACCCTGGCCCAAGGTGTAGAGCAGCGGGCTAAATGTAACTTCGTCCACCGCTTCGTCATCGGAGTCGGTGAGGACGGTGTCGCCGCTGCCGTCGGCCAATTGCAAAGTTAGCTCAATGCTGCTGACGGCATTTTCGGTGTCGTTGTAGATGAGGCCGACAACGTGGAAATAATCGTATTCGTCCACATAACCGTAGACGCTGGTCACGGACACTTCACCGGCCACGATGCTGGTATCGGACGTGGCTTGGGGCTGGGCCTTTTTGGTGGCCGTGGCGGCCGGTTCCTTGGTCGGTTTGTCGGTCGGCTGGGCCTCAATGGTGGGCTTGGGCGTGCGGGTGGGGTTGGGGGTGGCAGTTGCGGCCGCACCACCCCCGCAGGCCAATATTGCCAGGGACAACGCGACAATGACTGACATGAGGGGAAATAGGCGTTTCGACTTCATTGGAAAGCTCCTTCGTCTCCTTAGTCCGGCCGGCGGACTTCAAACAGCAAATTCGGCGGGATACGGGCGCCGGCAGGCAGTCAAAAGATAAGACCCCGGCCGGCGACACGGCCGGCCGGGGCTAACGGTTACAAACGGGCGCGTACGGAAGGGCCTAGACTGCGTCCTTGAGGGCCTTCACCGGGCGGGCCTTGACGGCTTTGCGAGCCGGCTTGGCCTTGATGGTGGTCGGCTGCTTGGTGAAGGGGTTGATGCCTTCGCGCTCGGGGGTCGCCGGCTTGATGGAAACGCTGAGTTTGATGAGGCCCGGGAGGGTCACATCACTGCCAGCCTTGAGCTGCTCGGCGATGACGGCGCTGATGGCGTCGAGCACCGTGCCGGCCTGCTTCTTGGTCAACATGCTCTTTTCAGCGACGGCCACCAAGAACTCGGACTTTGTCAAGCTTTTGCCTGCCATGTGTTTTTCTCCTTAAGAAATGGCGATTGCGGTCGCCGGCAATGTCCTGCCTGCCGAACGGCCGCCAATATACTGCATTTTCGGCTAAAAAGCCAGTAGCGCCGCCAACCGGGCGGCGATGGCCTCAACGCTCGGAACGACAACCCCCGTGAGGGCGGGGCTGTAGGGCACCGGGCAGTCGGCCGAAGCCAGACGGCCCACGGGTGCATCAAGGTACTGAAACGCTTCGGCGGCGACGGTGGCGATGACTTCGCCCGCGAAGCCGGCGGTGTAGGTGTCCTCGTGCACGACCAGCAATTTGCCTGTTTTCTGCACAGAAGTGAGGACGGCGGCCCGATCCCAGGGCACGATGGTGCGCAGGTCGAGGATTTCAATTTGGCCCGGCCAAGCGCGCGCAGCCTCCCAGCAGCGGTACACCATGGCGCCCCAAGTGACGATGGTAACGGCCGTGCCGGCTTGCACTAGGGCGGCTAGGCCGAAGGGCAGCATGTAGTCGTCGCCGGGGTAGGGGCGGCGGCCGGGCACGGTGTCGAGCAGGGCACGATGCTCGAAGAAGAAGGTCGGGTCATGGCCGCGCAAGGCGGTGCGCAGCAGGCCGGCCGCGTCGGCGGCGTTGGATGGAAAGGCTAAGCGCCAGCCGAGGGTGTGGGCGAAGACGGCTTCGCCGGTGACGGAGTGCCACGGGTCGCCGGTTTTTTTGCCGAAGCCGACGGGGATGCGGACAACCATGGGCACGGCAAACTGGCCGGCTGTGCGCCAACGCACCCAGCCGGCGTCGTTGATCTGCTCGGTGGCCGGGTCGGCGTATTTGCGGAATTGAATTTCGGGCACGGGCATTAGGCCAGCGTAGGCCAGGCCGGCGGCGCGGCCGAGGATGCCGTCTTCGTTGAGGGAGGTGTCGAACACGCGGGCCGGGCCGAATTTGTGCTGCAGGTCGAGCGTGGCGCCGTGCACGCCGCCCTTGGCCCCGACGTCTTCGCCGAAGACGAGCAGGCGCGGATTGGCGGCCAACTCGCCTGCCAGCACGCGGCGGACGCAGTCGATTAGGTTGAGGCGCGGGCCGGTCGGTGGTTCTGGCTCGGGATGGCCCGGTCGGGCGCTGAGGCCGCCGGCTAGCAGGCCGCCGACGAGCGGCGGGCGGCCGTCAAAAAAGACCTGCGTGGCGGCGGTGTCTGGGTCGGGCGGCGGCTGGCGGAGGGCGGTATCTAAGCTGGCGCGCAGGTCACGCTCCACTTCGCGCTCCAGGGCGGGCCAATCGAGCTCGGGCAAATAGGCCTGAAGACGGGTGAGCGGGTCGCGGGCGATTTCGGCGGCGCGCAGCTCGGCGGTCTTGTAGGCCTGGTTGTCGGTGAACGAGTGGCCGGCCAGCCGCACAACGGTTAGGCGCAGCAGGCACGGGCCACGCCCAGCGCGGACGTGGGCCACGGCCTCGGCCACGCGGGCGGCGGCGTCGGCGGGGTCGGTGCCGTCGCCGGCAATGAGGTGCAGGTTGGGGAAGGCGGCCAGGCTGGCGGCGATGTTGCCCTGGGCGTTCTGCATGTTGCCGGGCACGGAGATGGAGTAGCCGTTGTCTTCGATGGCGAACAGCAGCGGCAGCCGCAGGGTGGTGGCGATGTTTAGGGCGGCCCAAAAGCCGTTGGCGGCGGTGGAGCCTTCACCGCCCAAGGTGAGAGCCACGGCGCTGGACCACGCGGGCGTATTGAGCACGTCGCGGTGGTAGGTGATGGCCTGGGCCCAGCCGGCGGCGGGGGAGTATTGGGCGCCGACGTTGCCGGACATGGGCAGGACGGTCGGCCCGCCGCGCGGCGGGAGAAAGTTGCTGACGCCGGTATCGCGGCCGTGGCTCAGACCGCCGCTGAGGGCGAAGCCGCCGGCTAAGGCCTCGGTGACGGTGAGGCCGGCGGCGAGCATGAACGGCCGGGAACGGTAGTAGACGGCGGCGGCGTCGTGCGGGTGGGTGAGGGCGAGCGCCAGCAGCACTTCGGCCAACTCGTGCCCTTTGGCCGAGAACTGGTAGGCGATCTTGCCGCTGGGGGCGAGCTCGGTCTCCTCCAGCGTGTCGAGCAGGCGGGAGGTGAGCACCAGCCGGGCGACGCGCGGCCAATCAACGGCGGCGTGAGTTTGATCGGGCGCGGCGGCGGGGGCGAGGGGCATGGGGTCGGAGGCGGGCGCTTAGGCGTTTAGGCGGCCGGGGCAATGGGCGCGGCGGGGGCGACTGGCCGGCTGAGAAACAGGGCGATCCACTTGCCTTTATGGACCGACTTGTCGGCCTGGTTGCGTACGTCGAGGCTGAGGGTGACGGCGCCGCCGCCCAGCCGGGGGAGGGCTTTGGTCTCCAAGACCTCGAGGATGACGTGGATGGTGTCGCCGATGAAGACCGGGAGCGAGAACTTCCATTCGACGATTTCGCGGAAGGCCAGGATGGTGCCTTCCATGATGCCGGTTTGGACGCCGAGGCCGGAGGCGATGGAGAGCACGGCCAAGCCGTGGGCGATGCGCTGGCCGTAGGGGGTGGTTTTGGCGTACTCGGCGTCGATGTGGATTTGGTTGAAGTCGCCAGACAGTCCGGCAAAGGCGACGATGTCGGTCTCGGTGATGGTGCGGGAGGTGGTGCGCACTTTTTGGCCGACGACGAACTCTTCAAAGTACATGCCGCGCTGGGCAGGGGGCAAGGGCATTCGGCGACTCCTGCGAACTAGGGGAATATGCGGGAATTGTAGCACGAAATTTTAGGACACGGGCGGAAAATAGGCATATTGTGGGGGGCGGCGAGGGTAGAGCTTTGACCACGAATCGCTTCGCGCGACTTTCACCAATGGGAGTTGGGCGGACTCGCCGTCACGCCGGGGAGGATTTGTTCGTAGAAGTGTCCCGAGTGTCTCAAGTGTCACGCCTGAGTGATTTGTTGAATTTGCTGCCGTGCCCGCTGCGCCTGCCACGGCGGGCAGGCTTTGAGGTGATCGGGTGGTGAGTTGGTAAGGTGCGGGCGGGGCCGCCGGCGGCCAAAAATGCCGCTGATATAGGTATACAGAACAATTGTTCTACATGCAAGAGGTAAAGTGGCAACTGATAAGAAACGGACCCAGCGCCTGATGCTGGGCAGGTGTGAAACGGATATTTCTGGAGGTGGCTTGGGCGCAAGCCAGGGCAGGCCAGGGGTTGCTCCGCAATCTCAACCGCTTATAATCCACGACGGCATGCCCACTACCGCCAACGCTCCATCAGGGCC
>JBBRZY010000337.1:0-5747 GCA_038252885.1 Anaerolineales bacterium
TCCGCCCGGACGAATTGCAAGCCCTGGCCTGGCCGATTGTGGAAGCCTATTTCGGTGAGGAGCTGGGCAAAACTTCGGCCCACTATCAACAACTGGCCGGCACCGCTCAAGCCACGGATAACGTGGCGGAGATTATCGTCGCCGCCTCGCGCGGGCGGGTGGAGCGCCTCATGTTGGCCGACAAAACGCAACTGTGGGGCACGTTTGATCCTGACACCGGCCAGGTGGTTCTGTCTGAGGACGGGCAGCGCCAACCGGATGAGGTCGGCTTGCTAGAGTTGGCCGCCCTGCAAACGCTGCAGCACGGCGGCACTGTGTATGCCCTGGCACAGGAACACATGCCCACGACCTCGCCCGCCGCAGCGGTTTTCCGCTATGCGGTGGATTGATCCAACTGATTTCCTAGCTATAGAAAGGCGACCCGCCATGGACCAGGCACACTTTCCGATCGAGTTTAACAACGAAGTTGATGACGTGCAGAAGAGCGAGAACAAGTACTACACCGGGGCCGTGGAGCGGCTCAGCAAACTGGCGACCGGTCAGAACGACATTTCAGGCGGAGTAGTCAACTTCAAGCAGCCGGCCCAAGGACGGCAGACCGCGTATGTTTACGAAGTGACGATTGTTGTCTATATGGGCTCAGAACATATCGCCGCGACCGAAAAGGGCGAAGAATTACAGGCTACCCTAGATGGCGCTTTGGAGGCGGTTGAGCGGCAAGTGCATGCCCGGCGCCAACAGCAACGCAACTACTAAACTGCCGGGTTAGGGGCGCTAAGCCAGCTTGGTGCGCCCCGCCGATGTAACTTGCCAGAGGCGTATCGGCAGAAACGCACCCATTCCACAGGATTAATGTAGCGGCGCCGCCCACCTCCCTGGTGAGCGGCGCCGCTTGTTTGTTTCTAACTTCCGACTTCCAGGCGCTACATGGCTACGGCCGGTAAATGCGTCATCGCCTCGGCAATCGCCTCGGCCGGGTACTCATAGTCTTGCAGCTCGCCCTTGCGGTAGGCGTCGTACGCCATCATATCGAAGTGGCCGTGGCCGCTCAGGTTGAAGGCGATGACCTTCTTCTCGCCGGTCACCTTGCACTTGAGCGCCTCGTCGATCGCCACGCGGATGGCGTGGGCGCTCTCCGGCGCGGGGATGAGGCCCTCGGCCTGGCTGAACTGCACTGCCGCCGCAAAGGTCTCGAGTTGCTTGACCGCGCGCGCCTCGATGTCACCGTGGTCGACGAGGGCACTCACCGAAGCGGCCATGCCGTGGTAGCGCAAGCCGCCGGCGTGAATGCCCGGCGGAATAAACGTATGGCCCAGCGTGTGCATCTTGATTACCGGCGCGGAGGCGGCTTGGTCCCCGTAGTCAAAGGCGTAAACGCCCTTGGTCAGGCTCGGGCAACTGGCCGGCTCGACGGCGATGATGCGGGCGCGCTGGCCGTCGGTGAAGTTCTTCCACAGGAACGGGTAGGCAAAGCCGGCGAAGTTGCTGCCGCCGCCCGCGCAGCCAATGACGATGTCGGGGTACTCGCCGGCCATCTCCATCTGCTCTAGCGCTTCCAGGCCGATGACACTCTGGTGCATCAGCACGTGGCCGAGCACCGAACCAAGCGAGTATTTCTTGGCCCCGCCGGAGGTGGCGGCCACTTCGACCGCTTCGGAGATCGCCAGGCCGAGCGAGCCAGGGTTGTTGGGGTCAGCCGCCAGCGCGGCGCGGCCAGCGTGGGTGCGGTCGGTCGGGCTGGCGTATACGTCCGCCCCGAAGTTCTCCATGATGATGCGGCGGTAGGGCTTCTGGCCGTAGCTGACCTTGACCATGTAGATTTCCAGGTCAAGTCCGAACATGTTGCAGGCCATCGCCAGCGCGCTGCCCCACTGCCCCGCGCCGGTCTCAGTCGTCAGCGCCTTGGTGCCGGCTTCTTTGTTGTAAAAGGCCTGGGGCACGGCCGTGTTGGGCTTGTGCGAGCCGACCGGCGAGACGCCCTCATACTTGTAGTAGATGTGGGCCGGGGTGTCGAGCATCTTCTCCAATCGCACGGCGCGCATCAGCGGCGTCGGCCGCCACAGCTTATAGATCTCGCGCACCGGCTCGGGGATCTCAATAAAGCGCTCGGTGCTGATCTCTTGCAAAATCAGGCTCATGGGGAATAGCACGCTCAAGAAGTCGGGCGTCACCGGCTGAAGCGTGCCAGGGTGCAGCACGGGCTGCGGCGGGATCGGCAGGTCGGCGTTGATGTTGTACCAGGCCTTGGGCAGCTTGCTTTCGTCGAGCAGGAACTTGTGTTGGGGGCTCATGCGCTATTCCTTCTTATGCGGTTGCGAGTGACCAGAGGCGGGCAGCCGCGCCCCGCCCTGCTTCCATGTCGCCGGCGGGCCGGTCGAACTGCGCGGGTGGTTGGTGAACTCCTGCGGATCGGTGTTGCTGAAGGCGACGGTCATAGCGGCCCCGCCCGGGTCGCTGCAGCAGCGGCGCCGCGGGGACGGTCTGGTGGGGAATGAATGCGGCGGATAGTAGCCCGATTGGTCCAAATGTCAATTGGGTGTAGGACAAATCCTACAGGAAGTTCAGCACCGGACCGACAGCCGCTGTAGGTAGCGCCAGGGCACGTTCCCCTATAATCGCTTCGAGAGAGACGGCCGCCGCACCGGACCAGTCGCTGACCCACGGATGGGTCGGGGCCACCGGGCCACGGCCGAACGGTGACGGTATGCTCAAGGTGCTCATCGCCGACGATCATGCGATTGTGCGTAAGGGGTTAAAAGAAATCCTACGGGCGGCATCTGAAACGACCACGGTGGGCGAGGCCAGTGATGGCGCGCAGGCCCTGGCTCAAGCCGAGGCCCAGCCCTGGGATGTGGTGGTGCTCGACATCACGATGCCCGGCATCAACGGCCTGGAAGTGCTGAAGGTGCTTAAGCGCAACCATCCCAGCCTGCCGGTGCTGATGCTCAGCATGCACTCCGGCTATCACTATGTGATGGGCAGCCTCAAGGCCGGCGCTTCCGGCTACCTGAACAAAGAGACTGCGCCCGAAGAGCTGGTGGTCGCCATCCACACGGCGATTGCGGGCGGCATTTACGTCAGTCGCTCGCTGGCCGAGGGCCTTAACCTAGATTTGTAGGTCAGTCCGCCCGCTCCCCCCATCTGACCGCGTCAAGCGGCCCAGCCTGCACTGCTGCGGGCTGGGCCGCTTTGGTATTTAGCGCGGGGCGGCGGCCGGCGTGTCGAGCTGCGAGGTGCAGGCCGGGCAGCGGGTGGCGGCCAGCGGCACGGTCGTCAGGCAGAAGGGGCAGGGCTTGGTGGTGACGGCCGCCGGCGGCGCGGGCGAGCGCATCCGGTTCACCTGGCGCACGATCACGAAGATCACAAAGGCGATGATCAGGAAGTCGATGATGGCGCTGATGAACAGGCCGTAGTTGAGGGTGGGCGCGCCGGCTTCTTGGGCCGCTGCCAGGGTGGCGTAGGCCTGGCCGTTCAGGCTGAGGAACAGGTCGCTGAACGGCACCCGCCCCAGCAGCAACCCCAGCGGCGGCATCAGGATGTCGCTGACAAACGAGCTGACGATCTTGCCGAACGCCCCGCCGATGATGATGCCGACTGCCAGGTCGAGCACGTTGCCGCGCATGATGAACGCCCTAAATTCTTTGATCATTAGTAGCCTCTTGGGTTAAACCGGCCTGTGGGTTATGGCCCGGCGTTGGCCACTTCTTCATAAAAAGCGGTCATGCGCGGGATGATGGAGTTGAGGCTGTACTGCTCCTGGATCAGCCGCGCGCCGGCTTGGCCCAGGTGGCGGTAGGCCTCCGGGTCGGCCAGCACTTGCAGCGCGGTCTGCGCGAAGCCATCGGCGTCGAAGAAGTTGCGCAGCAGGCCAGTCTCGCCTGGGCGGATGAACTCGCGCACCGGCAGCGTGTCGGACGCCAGCACGGTGCAGCCGCAGGCCAGCGCGTCGAGCAGCGACCAACTCAACACGAACGGCACGGTCAGATACAGGTGCAGGTCGCTCAGGCTCAGGATATGCACCAACTCGCTCGGCTTGACCTGGCCCAAGAAGATCAACCGGCTCAAGTCGTAGTTGTCTTGTTTGAGGATGAACTCTTTGAAGCTCTTCTCACGAATGAACTTCAGGTCGCCGCCGTAGGCCACGCGGTCTGAGCCGACGATCAGGAACACCACGCGCGGGTCGGCGGTGTAGATCTGCTTGGCGGCCCGCATGAAGATGTCGAATCCGCGCATCGACTCGAACCCGCGCGAGACGTAGGTGACGATGCGCGTCTCTGGCCCGAAGCGGTGCTCGCCAACCACGCGCTCAGGCTGCGGCTCCCGCCGCCACAGCTTGGTGTCGATGCCGTCGTGCAGCACGCGCATTTTGGGGCGGTAGGCGGCCGGCAGCAGGCTGGCCTGGTACTCGGTCGGCGAGTAGCCGGCCCGGCAGTATTCCATGTCGAGCAGGATCATGGCGTTGCGGGCGCGGGCGCGCAGCACGTCCTCTTCCAGCACCGGCCACTCCGGCCGAAAGTCCATGTCGCTGTTGTGCGGGTGATAGAAGTACTCGAAGTAGTTAATGATGGGCGCGGCCGGGAACAGCTCTGACAGGAACAGGGTCGAGCCAAAGCCGGAGTGCCCCACGATGAGATCGGGCCGCACGCGCAGCGCCAGCGGTTTGAGGGCGGCGTACACCCCGGCGGCGTGGGCGGTGGCGTTGTCGAAGGTGCGCGTCAGGTAGTGGGCCTTCTCGTCCGCGCCGCCGTCGGGCTTGTACTGCACCTTTTGGATGCCGCCCACCATGCCCGGCGCGGTCTCCGACACAAAGGTGCAGCGGTAGCCCTTCTCTTGGATCAGGTGGGCGGCGATGTGGCCGAACTGGGCCGGGAAGTTCTTGTGAACAAATAGGATGTGCATACGGTTGGACTAGGCGCGACTCTGAGTTGACCGGCGCGAGCCGGCGGCCCTTAGGGCGTGCAGGCCAGGCTGAAGCTGACCTTGTTGGTCACCAGATCGGTGGGCGCGGTGATGTGCACCCACACCTGCCCGCTGACCGCGTTGGAAAATTGCAGGTTGTAGGTCACCACAAAAGTGCGCGGCCCGGCGGTGTTGAAGATCGAGTTGCTAGGCTCGGGCAAGTTGAAGACAAAGGCCGGGTCGTCGGCCGACGCTTCGAGCTTGTAGCTGACGGTGCCCGCGCCCTGCGACGTGAAGCTCAGGTTGAATTGGAAGGTCTGCGGGCAGACGCCGCTGCGGTTGGGCTCGTCCACGCTCAACTCGGCGGCGCTGACGCTGATGGACCCGGCCGGCGCGGTTGGCTGGGGCGGGCCGCCCACCACGGTGTCGATCTGCACGTAGACCGGCTGGTTGCCGGTCGTGCCTAGGCCAAACAGCGTGCCGGTGGGGGTGCTGAGCATCCAGAAGCCGGTGTAGCTGCCCAGCTTGGTGGGGGCGACCAGGTTGACCGAGAGGTCCACCGTCGCGCCGGGGGCCACGTCCTGCGGCAGCGGCACACTGTCGGGGCCGCCCAGGCGCTCGCCGCTGACGTAGACCAACCGGTAGGCGGTGGTCCAGGTGGCAGTACCGACGTTCTTGAGCTGCCAGGTCTTAACGAAGGCTTCGTCGGGCGCAAAGTCGGCGCCGTCGGGCGCGGTGAGGTCGGCCACGAACGCGGCCAGGTTGGTGCCAGAACCGGCCGGGGCGCCGGTGGCGCTAGGGGCGGCGTTCGGTGTGGCGCTGGCATCGCCGGCGGCGGGCGTCTCCGA
>JBBRZY010000338.1:0-5726 GCA_038252885.1 Anaerolineales bacterium
CGTGGACGACGCGCGCGCCGGCCGGCACGGCGGCGCGGTGGCCGTGGGAGAGGTGGTCGAGCACGGGGACGGTGTGGCGGGCGGCCAGCTGGGCTTCGGCGGCGGCGCCGCCGATGTAGCCGGCGCCGCCGGTGACGAGCAGGTGCAGGGGGTGAGAGGCGTTGGGCATAGCTGCCATTTAACCATGAAGCGGCGGGGAGTGAAAGGCGGCGGCGATACTCCGGCACACGCCTCGTTGTCAGCTTGGCCTATCCATTACTATTGGTCGTGTATTGTGAAAAATGATACAACTACTATGCAATCCCGTCTAGCACCGAGGTCAATATGCATGCTCCCGTGGCTGTGATCGAGCAAGCGCTGGCCCGCTACCGCCCGTGGCTGTGGGCGGCGGCGGTTTACAACCTGGCGTGGGGCACGCTGGTGGTGGTTTGGCCGAACCTGCTGTTTGACCTGATTGGGATGCGCCGGCCGGACACGCCCGCGCTGTGGCAGGTGGTGGGCATGTTCGTGCTGGTCTACGCGCCGGCCTACGCCTGGGCCGCCCGCCGCCCGGCGCGGCATCCACACTTGGTGCTGATCGGCTTGCTGGGCAAGCTGCTGGGGCCGCTGGGCTTCGTGTGGTCGGCGGCGACTGGGGCGCTGCCGTTGGCGTTCGGGCTGATCCTGCTGACCAACGATCTGATCTGGTGGCCGGCCTTCGCGCTCTACTTGCGCGACGCGGCACGGCTGGGCGGCGGGTGGGCCGCGCTGCTGCGGGGAGACTAGGCGCGATGAAGATCGTCATTCCGGGCGGCACGGGGCAGGTGGGCGGGCTGTTGGCGCGGATGCGGGGGCGCGGGTAGGTCTAACAACAAAAAGCGGCTGGACGAGTCTCGTCCAACCGCTGCAAGCACTTTGTCTTTGCCGTCGCGCTACGCTTGAATATACCGCTCTGGAAACACCCCCGCCGCGATCTCGGCGCGCACGCGGGCGAAGGTGGTGCGGGCTTGCTCGATCTGCTCGGGCGTGAGCAAGCCGGCCTGCACCGCTTCCTCAAACTCCTCCACGTCGAGTTCCTTCACTGGTTGGCCGGGCGCCAGCCAGAAGTCGAGGAACAAGTCGGTTAGGTAATACTCGCCGTCCACGCGACGCAGCGGCGTGAGGATGTCAATGTAGTAGCCGGCCAGGGCGTCGGTCTCATCGAAGACGGCCAGCACATCAAAACACTCGTGATAGAACAGGTGCTTGCGGATGCGCGTCAGCCGGCAGTCGGCGGCGATCAGCCCCTGCCGCCGGAACGCGGCGCTGAGGCGCCCCTCGATCTCTGGGGGCAGGCGCTCCTCGGTGATGAGCCGCACCCCGTTGTCTTCTACCAGGTGCTCGGTGTAGACCGTCAGGCCGCGCGCCGATAGGCGCTGGTAGTTGACGCGCACGATGGCGGCCGTCGCCTCAGTCCTCATTGCCTAGCCCTTTAAGATTTCCAGGTTGGCCAGGCTGGCCATCAGCCGCTTGAGGCCCATGGCCTCGAAGGCCACGTCCACTTCTTCCTCGCCGCTGACGAATTTGCTGGTGATGACGATGCCGTCGCCGAACGCGGCGTGGCGCACGCGCTGGCCGGAGCGGTATTTGGTGGTGGGCGCGTTGGGGTGGCTGGCCTCGCGGTCGTTCTCCCAGGTGGTGGCCTTTTTGAAGTGGCGCTCGGCGCGCGGCTGTTGGCGCTCCAGGTTGCCCGTCATCAGCCCCAACGGAATGTCTTCTAAGAAGCGCGAGGGGTCGGCCACGCCCGAGTCGCCGTACTGCGAGCGGCGGAAGGCGCGCACCAGGTAGAGCCGGTCCATGGCGCGCGTCATGCCCACGTACATCAGGCGGCGCTCCTCGTGCATCGACTCGGGATCGTCAAACGAGCGCTGGTGCGGCAGAATGCCCTCGTCTAGCCCGACCAAAAAGACCACCGGGAACTCGAGCCCCTTGGCGGCGTGCAGCGTCAGCAGGGTGGTGGCCTCGCCCTCCTCGCCCAGCGTGTCCTGGTCGGCCACCAGCGCCACCTGCTCGAGGAACTCGGTCAATCCGGCGTCGGGGCTGGCGGCGGCCACGTTGCGCAGCTCCAGCACGTTCTCCCAGCGGCCCTCGCCTTCCTCGCTGCCGTCGTTGACGTAGTCCATATAGTTGATGCCGTCGAGAATCCGGTCCATCAACTGCACCACGTTCAAGTCGGCTTTCGAGTCGTGCCACTCGGCCAAGTGTTTACCCAGGCTGATGAGCGTGCCGAGGGTCTTGCCGGTGAAGTGCGCGGCAAAGGGCGACTGCTGGCCGCCCACGCCCAGGTCGCGCACCAGCGTGGCGGCGCTCACATGGGCCTGCTCGGCGGCGGCCAAAATTTGCTCGAGCGTCTTGGCCCCGATGCCGCGCGGCGGCGTGTTGATCACGCGCATAAAGCTGACGCTGTCGGCCGGGTTGTGCACCAGGCGCAGATAAGCCAGCAGGTCTTTGATTTCTTTGCGGCCGTAGAAGCGCTGCGCCCCCACCAGCCGGTACTGCATCCCGGCCCGGATGAAGGCCTCTTCCACCGCGCGCGACTGGGCGTTGGTGCGGTACATCACCGCGCAGTCGCCGGGCCGCGCGGCGCGCGTCTTGGAGAGCTCCACGATGGTGTCCACCACGAACTGGGCTTCTTCCTGCTCGTTGTAGCTTTCGTGGGTGTGCACCTGCGCGCCGCCCTTGCGCTCGGTGAAGAGCTGCTTGCGCGTGCGGCCGGGGTGTTGGTCGATCACCGCCATGGCCGCGTCGAGGATGATCTGGGTCGAGCGGTAGTTCTCCTCCAGCAGCAGCACGTTGACGTCGGGGTAGTCCTGCTCGAACTTGCGCACGTTGCGGTAGTCGGCCCCGCGCCAGCGATAGACGCTTTGGTCGGGGTCGCCCACGCAATACAGGTTGCGGTGAGCGGCCCCCAACTGCTGCAGCATGGTGTACTGCACGGTGTTGGTGTCTTGAAACTCGTCCACCAGCAAGTGCTCATAGAAGCGCTGGTACTTGGCCAGCACGTCGGGGTGGTTCTCAAACAGCCGCACCACCTGCACCAGCAGGTCGTCGAAGTCGAAGGCGTTGTTGAGCGCCAGCAGCGCCTGGTAGCGCACGTAGACGCGCTTGACGATCTCGTCGAGGTAGGTGCTGGCGGTGTAGGCCTCGGCGTCGATCAACTCGTTCTTGGCGGCCGAGATCTTGTTGAGCAGCTTGCCGGGCGTGTACTGCTTGTCGTTCAGGTTGAGCTCTTTGAGCACCTGCTTGATGAGCGCCTGCTGATCCGAGTCGTCGAAGATCACGAACTCCGGCGTCACCGGCAGGTGCTGGGCCTCGCGCCGCAGCAGCCGCGCGCAGATCGAGTGGAAGGTGCCGATGGTCAGCCCGCGCAGCCCGCCGTCGAGCAGCGCCTCCACGCGGGTCTTCATCTCGCGCGCGGCGCGGTTGGTGAAGGTGACGGCCAGGATGGCGCGCGGGGCGACGCCCAAATGCCCCACCAGGTAGGCGATGCGGTGGGTGAGCACGCGGGTCTTACCGCTGCCCGGCCCGGCCAGCACCAACGTTGGCCCCGGCGGCGCGGTGACCGCAAGGCGCTGCTGCGGATTAAGTTTCTCAAGAATGTCCATGGCGGTTGCATTTTAGCACACGCGGTCTAGCGAGCAGCGACAGGTTCGGCTGAAATTCCCAATCTGTGGCGGAAGTGATTTTCGGGCTCATTGGTCGTCCTGGTTTTCACTAAAATTGACTATTTCAACATTTGTTGAAATGTGCTAAAATAATGAAAATTGCACGACGCTGCTCAAAGAAAACAACCAATGTCCGCTAATCTACTCCAGGAAACGATTGCTACGCTAAAGAAACACTTGCAGGCCGTGCCTTTTCTAAAGCTAGAACGGGTGACCACGCCTGTTAACGGCGAATATGACCATGCTGTTGATGCAGTTGTGGATCTAAAACTACCGCAGGGGCGCCAGAAATTGTTGGTTGAATATAAGTCAGCCGGCCAGCCTCAATTGGCGCGCCAAGCGATCTATCAACTCCAGCACCACCTAAAAAAAGTGGAAGGGGCCTACGGCGTATTTCTGGCGCCGTTCATCTCCCGCCGGGCTATCGCATTGTGCACCGCGGCTGGCATCGGCTACGCTGACCTGGCTGGAAACTGCCATCTGGTGTTCCAAACAGTTTATATTCACCAAGAGGGGCAACCCAATCTCCGCATTCAACGGCGCGAAGGCCATTCCTTGTATGCCACCAAGGCTAGCCGCCTCGTGCGAGTTTTGCTTGTCCAGGCTGCCCAACAACGGCACTGGAAGGTGGCTGAACTGGCAGCCGAAGCCCAGGTGAGTGTGGGACAAGTTTCGAATGTTAAACGTCAACTCATGGAACGGGAGTGGTTGACCCAAGACAAGCTAGGTTTTTGGCTCAATGCACCCGAAGCGCTTTTAGAAGACTGGTCGAAGAACTACACTTTCCGTCGCAACCTGGTCCAAGATTACTATGCCTCACGCTCTGGACCAGAGCTGGACCAAGTGTTGGCTGATACCTGCCAGCAAGCGGGCGTGGAATTCGCTTTTACGGGGTTCTCGGGCGCGGTGCGGCTGGCCCCGGCTGTGCGCCCAGCCCGCGCCATGCTCTATGTCGCTGATCAGCTTGACCTCGTTGCGGAGCGGGCCGAACTCAAAGCGGTTGAGAGCGGAGCCACCATTTCCTTACTGAAACCCTATGATGCGGGTGTGTTCTATGGAGCACAGCCGTTTCAGGACGGGATGCCGGTTGTGACAGCCGTCCAACTTTATCTTGACCTAAAAAGCTTTCGTGGGCGCGGGGAAGAAGCCGCTGAGGCTGTGCTCGAACAGGTGCTGCGACCAACATGGTAACCAAAAACCACGACTATCCAGCCGAGTTGGTGGCGGCGGCTTATTCGGTCTTGCTTGAACTCGCCCATCTGCTGGGCGCCTATCGCAACGACATTGTTGTGGTTGGCGGCTGGGTGCCTGGCCTGCTGCTGCCGGCGAGCGCTGTGCCCCACATCGGCAGCATTGATGTTGACCTGGCCCTAGACCATCAGGCGCTCGATGACCCGCGCTATCAAACACTGCGTGAAAGCCTGTTTGAGCGTGGTTATGTCCAGTCGGATAAGCAGCCCTTCAGTTTCTTCCGAACAGTCATCAGCGGGGAACGGACTATTCGGGTGCAAGTCGATCTCTTGGCCGGTGAATATCAAGGGACGGGGCACAAACACCGCCATCAACAGGTTCAAGATCTAAAGGCTCGCAAGGCCCGTGGCTGTGATTTGGCTTTTGAACTGAATACAACGGTGAGGCTGGAAGGCGCGTTGCCGAATGGCGCGCTCGATGCGGCCAGTATTCAGGTGGCCTCGGTGGTTCCCTTTTTTGTCATGAAGGCCATGGCCTTGGCTGATCGGATGAAAGAGAAAGACGCCTGGGACATCTATTACATGCTGTTACACACGCCGGGGGGTGTCGCTAGCGTCGCCGCCGCCTTCCAGGATCACCTGGCCCATGGACTCGTCCAAGAAGGGTTGGCGAAGCTCAGTGACAAGTTTGCTTCGCCGGGACATATCGGCCCACGCTTTGTGGCCGATTTTGAAGAGTTAACTGACCCGGACGAACGGGCCAGAATCATGCGCGACGCCTTTGAGCGCGTCAATGATTTGCTTGTTCGCTTAGGCGCCAGGCCAGCGCGCTAGGCCGCGCTGGCCTGGCGCC
>JBBRZY010000339.1:0-5713 GCA_038252885.1 Anaerolineales bacterium
GTCCAGTGATAGAATTTAGGCCATGGTCATCGCCGCCTGTCGTCTGCGTCTTTACTTGCCCGGCTGCAACTCGCTCAAGGAGAAGCGCAGCCTGCTCAAGCCGCTATTAGCGCGCCTGCACCGCGAGTTCAACATCGCCGCAGCCGAGGTCGATTTGCAGGAGGTGTGGCAGTCGGCCGAGCTGGCGTTGGTTGCAGTCGCCAACGAAGCAGCCGTAGTTCAGGGGGAGTTGCAGCACATCATTCAGTGGATCGAACGCCACCGGCTTGAGGTCGAAGTGGTGGACGCTCCTATTGAAATGCGGTGACACCCACACGTCTCCGCCGCCGGTTGGTCCTGGCCGCCGGCCTGCTGGGCCTGCTGGCCGCGTGCGTCCCGAACGCCGCACCGGCCCCCACCCCTTTGCTTATCGGGCTGCGCGTGAGCGTGGGCGAGGTGACCGCCCCCGTGGCGCTGCGCCTGCCTGGCGCGGCCGAGTTTGAGGCCGTCGCCGTGGGCGCGGAGGTGCCGGCCGGCGGGCAGGTGCAGACGGGCGTCGACGGCCAGGCCCGGCTCGACTTTGCCGACGGCACGCACCTGCGGCTGGCTGCGAACACACAATTCGGACTGCCACCCACCCTACCCCCAGTTGGCCGCACTCAAGTGAAGCTAGAGGCCGGCAAGCTGTGGGCCAGCCTGCTCGGCGGCACGCTGCAGGTGGAAACCCCCAGCGGCTTCGCCACGTTGACCGGCGCCTTCGCGGTCTTTGAATATCTCCCCGGAGACCCAGCCACCCCCACCGACGATATTGTGATCATCAGTTGCCTGACTGGGGTCTGCACCCTGCTCACGGCCCACGTCAACGAGCAGCTTAGCGACCTCGAACAGGTCATCCTGACGGGCGGCACGCAAGTGGTGCGCGCTACGCTCGATGAATCGGCCCTGGCCGACTTCCGCGAGAAGAACCCGTTGGTGGCGCTCAGCGAGCCCAACCCCACCATTACCCAGCCCGCCAGCGAAACGCCAACGGCCAGCGCCCTGATAGCCACCCAGCCGGCGCCGCCAACACCAACCGAACTTGCGCCGGTCGACACGCCACCGCCGCCAACCGCCCCGCCGCTGCCGAAGACCCCCTTGACGCCGGCCGTCGCCGCCAGCGCCACGCCTAGTGGGCTGCTCGGCCGCCACACCGTGCAGGCCGGCGAGACCATCTACTGCATCGGCCGCGCCTACGGTGTGCGGCCCGAGGCCATTGCCGAGGCCAACCAACTGCAAGCGCCCTACGCCATCTTTGCCGGCGATGTGCTCGCCATCCCGCCTGCGCCGTGGATCAACGTGCCAGGCGGGGCGGAGTGCAAGGCCCAGTTCCCATCGCCTTACCTGGCCCCCGTGCCGCCCACCGCAGGGCCGGGCGCGGTGACCATCACCCCCAGTCTGACGCCCGCCAGCGAGGTCTCGGTTGCGCCGCAGCCCACCGCCCAAATTGGCGACGGGGTGTGGTTGCCGCCCTACAACCTCAGCCAATCGGGCGCGGCCCTACTGCCCGCACTGGCCGTGGGCGCCGGCGGCCGGCAGTATGCGCTGTGGTGGGACACCTTCGACGGCACGCGCTTCTCCACCTTCCAGCCGGGCGTGGGGTGGTCGCCGGCTGCTTCGGCCCCAAGCATCGTCGGGGCGACGCCCCAGCCGCTGGGAGGCTTGCCCACCGCGCCCACCGACCTGCGCCTGTTGGCGGATAGTGCCGGCGGGCTGCACGCCTTCTGGCTCGATGCCGCTGGTGACCTGCACTATGCCCAGAACCTGAGCGGCAGCTGGTCGGCCAGCCGGCTACTCTTGACCACGCCGCTGCGCTGGGAGGCGGCGGCGGATGCCGGCGGGCGGTTGCATTTGGCCTACATCCGCAAACAGTCTACCGATGGCGAACAAGCCGGGGTGTACTACCTGCAAGCGAGCACGCGCGGCAGCCAGTGGAGCGCGCCCCGCGGGCTAGCCGCTTCCCCATACTTTCGCACTCTGGCAGAGGTCGATGCACACCTAGACCTGGCCGTGACCGACGCGGGCGAGGTCTTTGTCACCTGGGACGACCCGCAGTTGTTCTACAGTTTTTTCGCGCACTCACCCGACAACGGCGCAAACTTCGAGCCGGCCAAGCCCCTGTTCGCCGGCAACCAGCCGCCCGACAGCCGGCCGCAGCATGTGCGGTTCGTGCCGCTGGGCCATAGCGCGCAAGGGGCGGGCGGCGTGCTGCGGCTGTGGGATACGGCCGCGGGCTGCATGCTGTTCCAAGAACAGCGCGGCCCACAGCCGGCCGACCCGTGGAGCGCGCCGGTGCGGACTTTGGAACAACTGCCCGGCTGCCTGGCCGAGGTGCGCACATTCCCCTGGCCGAACGGCGGCGCCTTCTTGCTGGCCCGCCTGGAGCGCGGCGGCCTCAATCAAGCCTTTGCCTTGTGGGACGGAGAGCAGTGGTCTGAGCCCTTGTTGCCGCGCATCAGCTTCGTGAACACGGCCACCAACCGGCCGGCGACGCTTAGCTGCCTGACGGCCGGGCTTTCGGGCGACCGCGTGGTGGCCTTGGGCTGCGACGCCCGCGGCGACATTTGGGGCACTGCCAGCCAATTGAGCCTGAGCGCTCTGCTGCCGGCGCTCGGCACCGCCTGGAGCCCGCCCGTGCAGGTCTCCGACGCCAACGCCGAGGCTGGGCTGCCCAGCGTCACCCGTGACGCGAGCGGCCAACTGCACGCCCTGTGGACGGAGGTGTTACCACTCGGCTCCGGTGAGCCAGAGCTCGTCTATGCGCGCCAGTCTGACCAGGGCTGGAGCGCGCCCATTGGCATACTCTCCGCTTCCGACGAAGGCCCGGCCAACAACCCCTTGCTGGCAGCGGCGCCGGGCGACCAACTATACGCGGTTTGGAGCGGCGGCCTGTCTGGGCAGGTGCGTCTGAGCCGGGCCTTTACACGCGACGCCGCCAACAGCGCCAATTGGCTTAACCCGCAAGAGCTGCCTGCGCCGCGCCCGCTCGGCGGCTGGCCGGCCATTGCCGTAGACGCCGGCGGGCGGCTGCGCGTCCTCTTTACCATACCGTTCAACGAAGACCGCGGTCTGTACCTCACCGAGTCTAGCGACCAGGGCCGCACCTGGTCAGTGCCCCAGTTGGTCTTCAACGCGGCCGAGGCCGGCTGGTCGGTGCTGCAAGACACGCAGTTGGCGGTGGATGACGCAGGCACGATGCATGTGCTGGTGGCCCAGGGCGCGCTGCCGCCGGCGGTGGACCCGCTGGGCGTCTATTACCTGCGGTCGACCGACGGCGGCCAGTCGTGGACTGGGCCGCTGCCGGTCAGCCGGCCTGGTCGTGAGGCGGGCTATCCCCGACTGATCGCCACACGCCCTGGTGAACTGCACCGGCTGTGGATTGAAAACCTCGACGGCAATTGGCGGGTGCAGCACCAATGGTCGGGAGATGGCGGCCTGACCTGGTCGGCGGCCGCGCCCGTGAGTGGCCTGCGTAACACGTCGCACAACTTGGGGCTGGCGACCGATGGGAGCGGCGCGCTCTACCTGGTGGGGGTCCAGGCCACCGAACAGCAATCGGCGGCGTTGTTCTACCTGCGCTGGGATGGCCACACTTGGGTCGACCGTGAGACGGTTCCGCTGGGCTTTGGCGTGGATGCCGCCTCCGGTGCTACGGCCGCGCTGCTGCCCACGGGCTACCTGGGCGTCTTGTATCGCGTGACGACCTCGGCCGCCCTTGGGACGGGCACACACCTGGTCGGCTACACGCAACGACCGGTCGAGGCAGTTGCTATCGCCCCACTGCCCACGCTCACTCCGCTGCCGCTGGTCAGCCCCACCTTGACCGACACACCCAGCGCCACGCCAGCCCCCAGCCCGACGCTGAATCTCACCACGCCCCCAGCCACCCCAGTGGCCAACGGCGGTTGGATACGCATCGTCGCCATCCTCGGGGTGATGATCGTCATCGTCATTATCGCTTTCTCGCGCTTGACGCGCCGCCGGCGCTATTGATCCGGCACAGCTCTTGCATCATCCCCCTTCTAGGGCTCCCGTCCCCTTTACCGGCCAAATCGTGCTAGACTCGGGCGCGTTGGTAGTACTGTGCGCCTAGAAATGGTGATGTGCCTGTGATGCGTTCCCTGCTTGCCCGTTTTGGTTGGCCGCTGGCTGTGGCGCTGCTCATCAGCGCTTGCAGCCGGAACCTGGTCTACCTCCCCACCCCTACCGGCGGCGCGACGTCGGCCGCCACTGAGCGCACGGCTGCGTTCAGCGGCCTGGAAGGCCCGGTGGAGGTGCGCTCGTCGGCCAACGGCGCGTGGCAGCCGGCCAGCCAGCAGATCCCGCTGACCGAGGGCAGCGAGGTGCGCACCGGCGCGGGCGGCCGCGCCAGCATCACGCTGACCGAGGGCACTAAGATCTACGTCGATCAAAATACCGAGTTCAGCGTCACGCAGCTCAACCCCTATTTGGATAGTCTGCTGACCGCGCTAGACCTGAAGCAGGGCCAACTGTGGGTGCTGCTGAACGGCGGCGCGCTGGATATAAACACACCCTTTGGCATTGCGCTGGCGCGCGGCGCGTACTTGAGCGTGGAGTATTACCCCGATCAGCGCCAGGTGAACGTCACCTGCCTGGAGGGCGTGTGCGGCTTCGGAACCGTCAGGATCGACAGCGGCTATAAACTGCTCGACGCCGCCGACAACGCGGTGGTCGAAGCTATGACCTTGCCGGACTACGGCGTGTGGGGCGTCAACGTGCCCGAGTCCACCCAGTTTGCTTACATCGCCACCGAAGTGCCCTTGCTGGGCTCGGCCACCTTCCCGGTGGTGACCACGGCGACACCCACGCCGACCCAGCCGCCCAGCGCTACGCCCACCCCCACCGACACACCGGTGCCCACCGCCACGGCCACCGAAAGCGCCACGCTGCCGCCAGAGGCGCCGACCCTCACCCAAGCGCCGCCGACCGATACGCCACTGCCGCCGACCGAGACTCCGCTGCCCACCCGCACGCCTGTGCCCTCGCCCACGCTGCCGGTCTTCCAGCCCTCGGCCACCCCAGTGCCTTACACCCCGCCGCCGGCGCTGCCCATCATGGGCCAGCACAGCGTATTGGGCGGCGAGACCATCTTCTGCATCGGCCGCGGCTACGGCGTGACGCCCGGCGCCATCGCCCAGGCCAACAACCTGCCGGCCAACTTCAACGTGCGCGCGGGGCAGGTGCTGGCGATCCCGGCCGTGCAGTGGTTCAACATCACGCCCGGGCCGGTGTGCGCCACCCAGTTCCCGTCGCTCTATCCGGGACTGCCGGTCGGGCCACCCACTCCCATCGCCACCAGCACGCCGGCCGGCGCGCCGCTCGCGATCACGCTGGAGTGGCATTGCATTGACAACTGCGGCTCGAACCAGGGCACTTACACTATTCGCATCACCGCTTCGATCAGCGGCGGCATTGGGCCGTACACGTTCAACCCCGGCCAGCTCTACGACGAGATTCACGATCACTGCACCGACAGCGCCGGCAACGTGGGCGTCACCTCGGCCGATGGGCAGCAAGCGATTGCCTCATGGAGCTATCACGACGTGTCCTGCTCGCCGTAGAGCGCCTGGCGTTTATCGCAACTTCCCCGCCCCCGCGGGGGCCCCGCCCCACCCCCCCCCGCGCCCCGCCGGGGGCGGCCCCCGGCGGCGGAGTGGCGCCCGGGCCCCGCCCGGTA
>JBBRZY010000340.1:0-5695 GCA_038252885.1 Anaerolineales bacterium
GACCGCCTGACCCGGCAGGCCGGCAAGACCATGGTGATGGTCACCCACAGCCCCGAGGTGGTGGGGCTCGCGGACCGGGTGTTCCGCATTGAGGACTGCCGTCTGGTGGAGCGGACGGAGTGAGCCTGCTCTGGCGATCCAGCCTGCGCGACCTGCTGCGGCGACCGCTGCAAACGGCGCTGATGATCCTCGGCATCGCGCTGGGCGTAGCCGTGGTCATTGCCATTGATCTGGCGAACACCAGCGCCAGCCGCGCGTTTGAGCTCAGCACCGAAACCGTGGTCGGCCGGGCCACGCACCAAATTTTGGGCGGCCCCAGCGGCGTGCCGGCGGACCTATACCGCGAGCTGCGCGCCGAGTGGGGCTACCGCCTGAGCGCGCCAGTGGTCGAAGGCGTAGCTGAGGCCGTCGATTTAGACCAGCAGCCGCTGCGGCTGTTAGGCGTAGACCCGCTGGCCGAGGCGCCATTTCGCAGCTACCTCTCGAACGCGCAGGGACAGGTGGTGGCGCTGGACAAGCTGTTTGTGCAGCCCGCGACGGTGCTGATCGGCGCGGGGCTGGCGGACCAATATGAGCTGCAGGCCGGCGACCCGCTGCGGTTGCTCGTGAACGATCAAGTCCTCACGGTCACCGTCGCGGGCGTGCTCGTGCCGACCGACGCCGCCAACCGGCGCGCGCTCGATGGGCTGCTGCTGGCTGACCTCGCCACAGCGCAAGAACTGCTGGGGCGCGCCGAGGGCAATACGCTGAGCCGGATCGACCTGATCCTGACGGAAACCGAGGCCGCCGCGCTGGCGCAAAAGCTGTCGCCCGACCTGCGCCTCGCCCCCGCCAGCGAGCAGGCCGCCACCGTGGCGCAGTTGACGGCGGCCTTTCAACTCAACTTGACCGCCCTCAGCCTGTTGGCGCTGGTCGTCGGCATGTTTCTGATCTACAACACGGTGATGTTCAGCGTGGTGCAGCGCCGGGCGGTGCTGGGCACGCTGCGGTCGCTGGGCGTAACTGGCGGGCAAATCTTTGCGCTCATCATGCTAGAGACGGCGGCCGTCGCGGCCGTGGGCGCGCTGCTGGGGCTGGGGCTGGGCTGGCTGCTGGGCCAGGGCGCGGTGCGGCTGGTCACGCAGACCATCAACGACTTGTATTACGTCGTCTCGGTGCGCGATGCGCCGCTGACGCTGCTCGGCGCGTTCAAGGGCGCGGCGCTGGGGCTGGGCGCTGGGCTGCTGGCGGCTATCCCGCCGGCGCTGGAGGCGGCCAACGTCGAGCCGATCACCGTCATGCGCCGCTCGTCGCTGGAAGAGCGCGTGGGCAAATGGCTGCCTTGGCTGGGCGCGGCCGGGCTGGCGCTGGGCGGGCTGGGCGCGGCGGCGCTGCTGCTGATTGACCGGTCTTTGGTAGCGAGCTTCGCGGGGCTGTTCGCCATCGTCATCGGGTTGGCGCTGGTGGTGCCGGTGGCCACGCAACTGCTCATGTCCGTGGCCGGGCCGCTGTTGCGGCGCACCACCGGCGTGCTGGGCGGCATGGCGGCCCGCACCGTCACCAAGGCGATCAGCCGCACCAGCGTGGCGATTGCGGCGCTGATGGTGGCGGTGTCGGTGACCATCGGCGTGAGCGTGATGATCAGCAGCTTTCGCAATACGGTTATTAACTGGCTCGACCTAACGCTGGTAGCCGACATCTACATCACCACCCCGGCCGGCGCGCGAGGCGGCGCACTGATTGACGCCAACGTGCCGGCGCTGGTGGCGGCCGTGCCCGGCGTGGCGGCGGTGGACAGCATCCGCGCGGTCACAGTAGACAGCGAATTCGGGCCGGTGAATTTATAAGCGGCCGACACGCAGGAGCGGCGCTCGGCCGACCTGTATCGCTTCGCCAACGGCGCCTCGGCCGACCAAGTCTGGCAGGCGATGCTAGACGGGGCCGTGATCGTGAGCGAGCCGTTCGCCTACCGTCACAACCTGCCACCCAGCGGCGGCACGGTCACGCTGCGCACCGATGCCGGCGACCGCACCTTTCCAGTGGTGGCGATCTTCTATGACTACTCGTCTGACCAGGGCACGATCCTGATGGCGCGCGAGGTGTACGCGCAGTATTGGGCCGACACCAATCTGACCGGCGTGGCGGCTTACGTGGCTGCGGGGGCCGACCCCAACGCGGTAGCCGACCAACTGCGCACGGCCCTGAGCGGCAGCGCCTTGACGGTGCAGGTGAACCGGGCGCTGCGCGACCAGGCGCTGGTGGTGTTCGACCGGACCTTTGCCATCACCAATGCGCTGCGCATTCTGGCGGTGGTAGTGGCCTTCATTGGCGTGCTGAGCGCGCTAATGGCGCTGCAAATTGAACGAGCGCGCGAGTTGGCGACGCTGCAAGCGCTGGGGCTGACCACCGCCCAACTGTGGCGGCTGACGCTGACCGAGACTGGGCTGATGGGCGCGACGGCCGGCCTGCTCTCGCTGCCGACCGGCTACGTGCTGTCGCTGGTGCTGGTCTATGTCATCAACCTGCGCTCGTTTGGCTGGACGATCCAGCTAACGCTCGATCCGATGGTGTTCGCGCAGGCGCTGGTCATCAGCGTAGTAGCAGCGGTGCTGGCGGCGGTGTACCCCATGCAGCGGCTGCTGCGCGTGCCAATTGCCACTGCCTTGCGGCAGGAATAACTCATGCAGACTCAACGACGCGTATGGTGGGGCTTGGGAAGCGTGGCACTGGCGGCGGTCGTGGTGCTGGCGTTTTGGTATTGGACGCGGCCCCCGGCGGCCGTGCCGCTGCCGCTGGGGTTGGGCAGCACCGGCGACGCCACCGGCTTTGCGCGCGCATTGGAGCCGCGCACGTTCAGCTTCCCGCGCGACCACGGCCCGCACCTCGACTACCAGACCGAGTGGTGGTACTACACCGGCAACCTCGACACGGCCGGCGGGCAGCATGTGGGCTACCAACTGACGTTCTTCCGGCGCGGCCTGAGCCCAGACGCACCGGAGCGGGCCTCGGCTTTTGGCACCAACCAAATCTACTTCGCGCACTTCGCGGTGACGGATGTGAGCGGCGACCAGCATCAGAGCTTCGAGCGCTTCAGCCGGGGCGCGGCCGGGCTGGCCGGCGCCAGCGGCGAGCCGTTTAAAGTCTGGCTGGACGACTGGCAGGTGGAGGCGCTGGACGTAAACGGCGAGCAGGTCCATCTGAAGGCCGCGCAAGGCGGGCTGGCGCTGGACCTGACGCTAACCGCCACCAAGGCAATGGTGGCCCACGGCGACGGCGGGCTAAGCCCCAAGAGCAGCGCCACCGGCAACGCGTCATACTATCTGAGTTACTCGCGCATGGCCACCACGGGCAGCGTAACGCTAGCGGGCGGCGCGGCGCAGGCGGTGACCGGCGAGAGCTGGTTCGACCACGAGTGGAGCACCAGCGCGCTCGGCCCCGGCGCAATTGGCTGGGACTGGTTCAGCCTGCAATTAGGTGACGGGCAAGAGCTGATGTACTTTCAGATCCGCCAGGCGGACGGTACACTTGAGCCGGTGTCAGGCGGCACGCTGGTGGCCGCCGACGGCAGCACGCGGCACCTGGCGGCCAACGAAGTGCAGATCGAGGTGCTGGGCACCTGGCACAGCGCGGCCAGCGGCGCAGACTATCCGTCTGGCTGGCGTGTCAGCGTGCCCTCAGCGGCGATCGACCTGCGGCTCACGCCCTGGATTCCAGCTCAAGAGATGCAAGTGAGTTTTATCTACTGGGAGGGCGCGGTGCGGCTGGAAGGCACCAGTGGGGGTGCGCCGGTGGGCGGCAACGGCTATGTCGAGCTCACCGGCTACGCCGCCAGCATTGCGGGCCAATTTTAGGCGCTTGCGGTAGAATATGCGGCGCGGCCACCCAGGACCGGGCCGAGGGTGCCAACCTGAGACGTTAGTCCCCCTACCCAGCCAGCCACGGAAAATCGCATTAGAATAGCGCCAACCTATGAGGAGGATTGAATGCCGAAGAAATCTTTGCACTTGTTGATGGTGATTATGATGTTGGCCGCCGCGGCCATGGCCTGCAACACCGTGATGGGCGGCACCGGGCCGAGCCAAACTGATCTGGAAGCCACGGCCAATGCGCTGAGCCAGGACCCCGATTTGGCGGCCACGGTTGAAGCCGCGCAAGCCACCGCCGACGCCGTCCTGAACGGCAATGATAACGGGGACGAACCCGGGGATGCGACACCGACTGACACCGGCGACAACAACGGCAACACGGGCGACGACCCGTTCGATGGGCAGGGCCCGGCCGACATTCCGGTGCTTGATGACAACCCGGAGCTGCTGCTGGCCGACGATACCAACCTGTCATACTACGTGGATGCCAGCTTCGACGACACCGTGGACTTTTACCGGACCGCGATGATCGATGCGGGCTGGGAAGCGTCCGCGAACGGCGACGTCGTGTTCGCCGGGATTGCGTCACTGCAATTCAACAATGCCGACCACAACGCGCTGGTGACGATTACAACCGACCCGACCTCCGACCGCACCTTCGTCGCGATCCTGGTCACGGCCAACTAGGCGCCCGGCTTTCTGATTGAACCCGGCCGGGCCGGCGCTGAAGGCATGGCGCTGACCCGGCCGGAGGCGTTTAAAGCAGCAGCGGCCGGCGCGCGACGCGGCCCTATAGTGGGGCCAGGCGGAGTATTAAAGTGATGGAATCAAAAGGCCCAGCGCCGGGAGTGCGCTGGGCCTTTGTTCGTTGCGGACGGCAGCCGGTCGGCGCCTAGTCCTTGTACTCGGGCAAGCCCTTCAGCAGCTTCTCGCTGACGGCCAGCGTGACGTCGTTTTCAGTGACGGTGTCGATCCAGGTGACCGGGATAGGCGTGTGGGTCTTGAAAAAGATGCCATGCTCAATCAGCAGGTGTGTGGCGCGGTGGCTCTGCTCATCGACAAACACGCGCTCCACATCGCCCACGTGGTGGCCGTCGGCCGAGTGCACGTGCGCACCATCTTTCAGGCCAATGGCGTTGTCGGGAATATTGCGCTTGGTCTGGGTTACATAGTCGGCGGCCGGCACGTAAGGCAACATGCCCAGGCCGCTGTAGCCGGAAAGCGCCGCGGGCGAGCTGGGGTACCAGACCATGGCGGGGGCGGTCGTCGCTGTGGCGATGTGCGCCGCCACCGGCGTGGCAGTGCCCGCTTGCGGCCGCTTGACGTAGTCTTCCTCGAGGGCCAACAGGTATTGCGTCTCCTCAAACTCCGGCAGATTCTCAAGATCGCCCTTGGTCAAGTCGGGCTGAAGAAGTATGCGGTCGGCGTTCGTGTCAGCCACCATCTTGACCGGCAACACTCGGTCGGTGGTGAACAGCGTGCCTTTGCGCACCACAATGTGGGTCACTTCCTTGGTGCGTGGGTCGAGCACCACCCGATCGACATGCCCAACGGTGTCACCCTGGGCATTGACAACTTTCGCGCCGGATTGGAATTCCATGGTTCGCCTCCTTTGTATGTGCGTCCATCCAATGGACGGTATCGCTCACTTACTCTTACCCACCAGGATAGCGAAGCAGGCGCGCTGGGACTATCAGCACCCGGCTGACAGTGATGTCGTCCAAGGGCGAAAGTGCGTGTCGGGCGTAGTCCTACAAGCCCAGCGCCGACATGGACAGAGGCGCGGAGGCTGTTATTATCTGGGGATGAACCCCCTGCCCGATTGGCTCATCAAGCGCGCCGCGGCCGCC
>JBBRZY010000341.1:0-5667 GCA_038252885.1 Anaerolineales bacterium
ATCAGTTGGTTCGAGGGGGGCAACGTCTTCCGCAGCGGCTGCACCTTCCACCGGGGCAACGGCAAAATCTTCTACTTCCGCCCCGGCCACGAGAGCTACCCCACCTACTTCAATGCCGACGTGCGCCATGTGATTGCCAACGGCGTGCGCTGGGCCGCGCCCACCGCCGGCCCCACGCCCACCCCGCGCCCCAACTACACGTCCAGCGCGCCGCTGGAGCCGATGGAAGGCTACTAGGGCAGCCACCGGCCGCTCACCGGGCGGCCAAAACTGCCAGTTGACTCATAGACGGTTATCTATATAATCCACCACATAGATAGTCGTCTATGCGCGGCGGCCAGCGGATGGCGGCCTACGCATCTGAGGAGCAGCCCCATGGATCATTCAACGCTACCGGTTGTCGTCATCGGTGCCGGCCCCATTGGCCTGGCCGCCGCCGTGCATTTGCTGGGGCGGGGCGATACCCCCCTGGTGCTAGAGGCCGGCCCGACCGTGGGCGCGAGCATCGCCGCCTGGGCGCACGTGCGCGTCTTTTCGCCCTGGGCCTATGACCTCGACCCGGCCTGCCAGGCGCTGCTAGAGGCGCATGGCTGGACCGCGCCGCCCGCTGATGACTACCCCACCGGCCAGGAACTGCTCGACCGCTACCTCTTCCCGCTGGCGGCGCTGCCCGAAGTTCAGCCGCACCTGCGCCTCGGGGCGCGCGTGACCGGGGTGGCCCGCCAGGGGCGCAGCCGCCTGAGTTCAGCCGGGCGCGCGTCGGCGCCGTTCGTGGTGCGCTACACCACCACTGAGGGCGAGGCCGAAGTGTTGGCCCGCGCCGTCATTGACGCCAGCGGCACCTACGCCACGCCCAACCCGCTGGGGGCCAGCGGCCTGCCGGCCCTGGGTGAGCGAAAGCACCCGGACCGCATTTTCTACGGCATCCCCGATGTGCTCGGCGCGCTGCGCGCCCGCTATGCTGGCCGGCGCGTGCTGGTGGCCGGCAGCGGCCATTCGGCCTTCAACGCGCTGCTCGATCTGGTGCGCCTGGCTGAAACCGAGCCGGGCACTACCCTCACGTGGGTAGTGCGGCGCGCCAAGCTGGGCAGTTTGTTTGGCGGCGGTGAGGCCGACGAACTGCCCGAGCGCGGCCGGCTGGGCCTGCGGCTGCGCGCGCTGGTGGAGCGCGGCGCGTTGACCTTAGTCACGGGCTTTCACGCGGCGCGGGTGACGGCCACGCCCGCCGGCCTGGTGGTCGGCGACGGCGCGCGCGATTTGGCCCCGGTAGACGAGATCATCGTGGCGACCGGCTTGCGGCCCGACCTGACGCCGCTGCGCGAGTTGCGCCTGGCGCTGGATGAGGTCGTCGAAAGCCCGGTGGCGCTCGCCCCGCTGATTGACCCCAACCTGCATAGCTGCGGCAGTGTGCCGCCCCACGGCGCGGAAGAATTGCAGCATCCTGAGCCAGACTTCTTTATTGTTGGCATGAAGAGCTACGGCCGCGCGCCGACCTTTTTGCTGCGCACCGGCTATGAGCAGGTGCGCTCGGTGGTGCTGGCCCTCACCGGCGACTGGGAGGCCGCGCGCCGCATTGAGCTGGTGCTGCCCGAGACCGGTGTGTGCAACTCCAACGGCGAGGACGGCGCCGGGTCGGCCTGCTGCCCGCCGGCGGCCTTGTCGGTCCCCGTGGCGCTCACGTTGGGCGGCCTGGAACTCGTGCCGGGCGCTTGAGGGCCTGGTCCGGATGGGCAACAAAAAACGAGGCTCAGATACCTGAGCCTCGTTTTTTTGTTAAGGACCCGCCGCGTTCAGGCGTTGACGGCCACGGTCGGGGCGCGCAGCGTTTGATACAGGCCGGCCCCCAGCGCCGCGCCCAGCAGCGGCCCCACCCAATACACCCACTGATCGGCCCACAGGCCCGCCACCGCCGCCGGGCCAAACGCCCGCGCCGGGTTCATGGCCGCCCCGCTGATCGGCCCGCCCCACAGCGAACCGAGCACCACCGTCGCGCCGATAGCCAACGCGGCGGCTGCGCCCGTGGCCCGCGGGTCGGTGGCGACGGCGACGATCACCAGCATTAAGATCGCCGTCAATAGGGCCTCCAGGCCCAAGGCTTGCCATGCGCTGCCAGTGGGCAGGGTCGCCCCCAGGTTATTCCCCGCCCCAATCAACGCCTGCACGCTGGCAGCGGCGGCGACCGCGCCGGCCAGTTGCGCCGCCCAATAGCCGCTCACCTCTCGCCAGCCGAAGTGCCGCGTGAGCGCAAAGGCCAACGTCACGGCCGGGTTGAAGTGCGCGCCTGACACATGGCCCAGGGCGGCCACCATCACCATGACCGCCAACCCAGAGGTGAGCGCACAGCCCAGCAGGCCCAGCGCCCCGGTTTGGGCGTCTACGACTCTGGCCCCACAGGCGGCCAACACAATCACAAAAGTGCCGAGCGCCTCAGCCCCGGCCCGGCGCCACCCATCTGGCACCGCGACTAACCTTGGCGGCGGCGCGGCTGTGCGTCGGCGGCCGAGCGGTTGATGAGCAGCAGCAGGTGATGAATGCGCGTCGTCAACTCGGTGGCGGTGCGCTCAAAGGCGCGCCGTTTGGCGGCCGGCGCTTTGACCGCGGCCGGGTCGGGAAAGCTCCAATGGATTTGCTCCGGGTCGCCGGGGAAGATGGGGCACGACTCGCGCGCCAGGTCGCAGACCGTGACGATATAGTCGAAGCGTTGGCCACGATATTCGGACAGATGTTTCGAACGCTGCCCAGCCATCGGGATGCCGCGCGCCTGCATGGTGGCCAGCGCCACCGGGTTGATCTCGCCCGGCTCGGTGCCGGCGCTGAAGGCTGCCACTTGCGCCCCGCCCACCTGCCGAAGGATCGCCTCGGCCATCTGCGAGCGGGCGCTATTGTGCGTGCACAAGAACAGCACGCGCGTCGGCGGGCGGGTCGCGGCGGCTGGGGTGGGGGCCGGGTCGTTGGCCGTTGCCGCCAGCGCCGGGTGTATGGCCTCGCCGCCCTCGGCATACAGTTGCCGCACGCGCTCCAGGTTCAAGCTGAAATAGACGTCACGCCCATCGGCGGCGCTGCGCTGCTCGGTGATGAGTGCGCCGCGCGCCAGCCGCTTGAGATGATATGAGATCAAGTTCTGGGGCCGCTGGAGCAGCTGCACGAGCTCCTGTCCGCGCCGGTCGCTATAGGCCAGGGCCGTCACAATCTGCCAGCGCACTTGGTGGACCAACAATTGCAGGATCGGCGGAGGGGCGGTTGGGATTTGCATTTATACTCCAATCTAAATTAGTTCAATTCAAATTGAAGTATATCATGGGTCGGCCGGCCGTGCGACTGCGGCCCCGCCGGCCTTTAGGGCGTGGGCGGGCAGGCGGCGGTGCGCAGATACTGCTGGCACTCCTCCGGCCGCCAGGTGCGCGTCAGCCGCGCGCGCGCCACCGCCATCAGTGTCTCAATCGCGGCCGGGTAAATGCGGGCGGTGTTGTTGTCGTTGCCGGTCGCCAGCCTTAAGCCGTCGGGGCTGAAGGCCAGCGCCAACACCTGCCCGGCCTGGTCGCTCAGCGAGTAGAGTCGGGTGCCGGTGGCCACGTCCCACACGATGGCGGTCTTATCCAGGCTGGCGGTCGCCAGGCGCGTGCCGTCGGGGCTGAAGGCCACCGCCAGCACCGAGGCGCTATGCCCGCGCAGCGTCAGCCGCACTTGCCCGGTGGCCGCGTCCCACAGGCGGGCGGTCTGGTCGTTGCTGGCCGTCGCCAGTTGCCGGCCGTCCGGGCTGAAGGCCACGCCAAAGACCGAGTCGCTGTGGCCCTTGAGCGTCAGCAGTTCCGCGCCGGTGGCCGCGTCCCATAGCTTGGCGGTGCCGTCGCCGGCGGCTGTGGCTAGCCATTTTCCGCACACCTGCGCGTTCGCTCCGGGTGGGCTGGCGCACTCGGGGCTGAAAGCGATGGCGTAGATCGTGTCGGTGTGGCCGACCAGCGTCTGCAGCGCCGCGCCGGTGGTCGTGTCCCAAACGGTGGCGGTCTGGTCCCAATAGCTGGTGGTCGCCAGGCGTGTGCCATCTGGGCTGAAGGCTAGCCCGCCGTTGGTGAGCGCGTTTAGGTTCAACTGTTGTGCCCCGGTCGCCGCGTCCCAGAGCGTTACCGACCGATCCCAGTTCATGATCGCCAGGCGCGGGCTGCCGGGCGTTGGGTCGAACGCCAGGCTGCCGGCCGTGTGCGCCGGGATCGCCAACAGTTGCGCCCCGGTCGTCGCGTCCCAGATGGCGGCGGTGCTGTCGTAGTTGGCGGTCGCCAGCCGCTGGCCGTCGGCGCTAAAGGCCAGGCCGCCCACCGCGTTGGCCGGGCCGCTGAGCGTGAGCAGCGCCGCGCCTCCGGCGGCATCCCACACTTTGGCTGTGCCGTCCACGCTGCCGCTGGCCAGTTGCGCGCCGCCGCCGACTGGGCTAAAGGCCACCGCCACCACCCCGGCCTCATGCCCCACCAGCCGCAACTGCTCCTGGCCGGTCTCCACCTCCCACAGCCGCACGCTCTGGTCGAAGCCGGTGGTCGCCAGCCGCGCGCCGCTGGGGCTGAAGGCCACACTGGTAACCGTGTCGCTGTGGCCGTGCAGCGTCACTTGCACCCCGCCAGTCGCCGCGTCCCAAACCTGGGCGGTGCTGTCTTCGCCGCTGGTCGCCAGCAGCGCGCCATCCGGGCTGTAGGTGATGTCGGTCACCGCGCCGGTGTGGCCGGTGTAGGTCAGCAGTTCCTGGCCGGTGGCCGCGTCCCACACGCGGGCGGTGGCGTCTTGCCCGCTGGTCGCCAGGTGCGTGCCATCGGGGCTGTAGGCCACGCCGGTGACGACGCCGAAGTGGCCGCGCAGGGTGAGCAGCAGTTCACCGGTGGCCGCGTTCCAGACCTTGGCCTTGCCGTCGCCGCCGGCGGTGGCCAGGCGCGTGCCGTCGGGGCTAAAGGCCACCGCGTAGACCGCGCCGATGTGGCCGACCATGCGCGCCAACTCTGCGCCGGTGGTCGCGTCCCAGACGACGGCCACGTTATCCCAATCGGCGGTGGCGAGGCGGGTGCCGTCGGGGCTGTAGGCCACGCCTAACACGCCGCGCTTGTGGCCGGTAAGGGTCAGCAGGGGTTCGCCGCTGGCCACGTCCCACACGATGGCGGTGCCGTCGCGGCTGGCGGTGGCCAGGCGCGCGCCGTCGGGGCTGTAGGCCAGGCCGACCACCTGATCGGTGTGGGCGCGCAGCGTCTGGCGCAGGTAAGCCGACTGCACGGCCAGGTGCAGGGCGGCCTCGGCCTCGGGCACGACGCTGTTGGCTTGGCCGGGGGCGTAGGTGCTGGTGACGGCTTGCAGCGCCAGCAGCAGCGCGCGCTCGGGCTCGACGCCGATGGCGGTGAGGGCGTCGGCCGCCCACTCGCGCGCCTGGGCCACGCGGGCTTGCCGGTCGGCGCGCACGGCCCACACGCTGGCCGCCACTGCGACGCCAACGGCGACGACCAAAGCCAGGCTAAGGCCGATCACCAACCGGCTCGGCCGCTGGGCCGCGCTTATTGGGCGTGCTGCTTGTGCTGACATGGTGGGGGTCACCGTGGACTCTGCTCGCGCCGCGTGCCGAATGAAGCTGGATGAGGCCGGAGCACTGTGTGGGCCGGCCTGCCCATCGTAAGAGGCAATTCTTACAAAACTGAT
>JBBRZY010000342.1:0-5667 GCA_038252885.1 Anaerolineales bacterium
GTAGGTGTAGCGCGTGGTGAAGCGCAAATCGCCGGGCTGCGGCACGCTGCCGAGGCTGAGCGCGCCCGCCCCGTAGCCGTCGAGGCTGTAGGCCCAGGCGGTGGCGTGGTTGCCGGGCGGGCCGATGAGCGCGAGTGTATAGGCTTGCCCGGCCGAGCGCGGCTGCGGTGCGAAGCTGATGGTCAAGAGGGCGTTGTGAGCTAGACCGGTGAAGGTCTGACGAGCGATGACGCCGCCGGCCGCGTCGCGCAGCTCGAGCGTGAGCGCCCCGGCCTGGGGGGCGGCATCGCTGGGCGGGTAGACCACGGCCAATATTTCTATAGAGGACAGGCCATTGTGCAGCGGGCGCAGGGTCTGCGTCACCTCGGCCGAGCCGACCGGCAGCGGCGCGGCGAGGTTGAGGCGCGGCTGGTCCTCATCCACCGCGGTGAGTGCGCCCGGCCGAGATAAGGCGACACCCACGGCCACTGCCGCAAGGGCCAGCGCCCAAATTAGCCAACGACGTAGAAACATGGCCGCATTGTACTCGGTGGGCGCGGCGAACGCTTTGTCGAAACAGGGTAAAATCGAACCAATGGACTCCCGCCCGGCCGCAGATGAGACGCCCGGCCCACCTGGCGCCCCCACTCCACCTAATCGCCCCGAACTGAGCGAACGTGAGCGCGAAATCTTGATTCTGGTCGCCACTGGCGCCAGCAACAAGCTGATCGCCCAGCAATTGGTGATCAGCCCGAACACCGTCAAGGTGCACGTGCGCAATATCTTCGCCAAGATCGGCGTGGCCTCGCGCACCGAGGCCGCGCTGTTTGCGATCCGCGAGGGGCTGGTGCAGATTAACGGCGAGCTGCCGCAGGTGGCGGCCGAAGAACCAGCTGCGCCCGACGAAGTGGCGGCCCCCGAACCAGCAGTGGCCGCCGAGACCATCGCCCTGCCCGCGCCGCGCGCGCCGGCCCGCCGCTGGCTGTGGACACTTAGCGCGCTGCTGCTGGCCGTGATCCTGGTGGCAGGCGGCCTGTATGTCTTTCGGCCCACCACCCCCACCCCCACGCCCACTCAAGCACTGCTGCTGACGCCGCCGCCGGTCTTTGCGATGCCGCGCTGGACCACCGAGGCCGAGATGCCCACGGCCCGCGCCGGGTTGGCGGTCGCGACGTATGAAAACCAAATCTACGCCATCGGCGGCGAGACGTCGGCCGGTGTCAGCGGCACGTTGGAGCGCTACGATCTCGACAACAAGACCTGGCTAGAACTGACGGCCAAGCCGGTGCCGGTGACAGACATCGAGGCGGCGGTGATCGGTGGGCAGATTTACGTGCCGGGCGGACGGACGGCCGACGGCGGCGTGACCGATGTGCTGGAGGTCTACCTGCCCCGCCAGGATGTGTGGGAGACGCGCGCGCCGCTGCCCCAGGCGTTGAGCGGCTATGCGCTGGCAGCGTTTGAGGGCCACCTCTACTTGTTCGGCGGCTGGGACGGCACGGGCTATGTGAGCACGGTGCTGGAATACAGCCCGGACCAGGACGAGTGGCGCGAGCGCACGGCCATGCCGACGGCGCGCGGCTTTGGCGGGGCGGCCGTGGCGAACGGCAAGATTTATGTGCTGGGCGGCGCAGACGCGAGCGGGCCGCTGGCGGTGAACGAGGAGTATGTGCCGGAGCAGGACGTTAGCAATGGCGACGCTTGGAGCACGCGCGCGCCCCTGCCAGAGCCGCGCTGGCAAATGGGGGTGGTGAGCGTCGCCAACATTGTGCACCTGGTGGGCGGCGAGGGCGACACGCCGCCGATGCTGCCGCTGGAGTATTTTCCACAGGCGAACGAATGGAAGGCGTTCGAGGTGCCGCCCGGCCCGGCCTGGGTGGGCCTGGGTCTGACGGTGGTAGAGACGGTGCTGCATGGGCTGGGCGGGCGCACGCCGCTGAACGTGACGGCCCAGCATGCGTCTTACCAGGCGATCTTTACGGTATCGATCCCGGTGGTGCCCTAGGGTTGGCGGGGGTGAGGGCCAAGTTGGGCGCGGCTGAGGATGGCAACCAACGTCGGGGCGGGTTCTCACCACATGGTGGCCTTGTGAGAGTGCTTATCTGACCCTATCCAAAAAATTCAAGCCTGACCTGGGCAAGCCCAGGCCAGGCTTGAATTTTTTGGCGGCACGCCCAAATCGGCTGCGGGCTGTCAGAGCGCAAAAGGAACGGCCCGGTGTAGGCTTCGCCTACACCGGGCCGTTCCTTTTGCTTTGCATTCACGCGGGGCGACGGCAACCAGGGGACGTCAGTGCGTCCAGCGCTTAGATCAGCCAGCGGTCACTCCAGCCAGCGCGTAGATGCTCAGACTAGTATGCGGTCACACCAACTGCGCGCTGGCTAGGGGGCGCTTACGTTGGCCGGTTGTTAGGGCGCGTAGGGGTCTTTCACGATGCCGCTAGTGACGGCGTCCACGTTGAAGAGCGGCGCGGCGCTCAGGTCGGTGGCGTCAAAGATGCTCCAGACCGGGTTGGGCGTGCCTTCTAGGTGGATCAGCCGGTAGTCAATGAGCATGGCAGGGTTGGCGGCCAGGTAGGCCTGTCCGCCGTTATCCATGAATAGCCGCAGGGCATCGTCGCTGTCGAGCTTGAGCGCGCCGAGGTCGATGGGCACGTACTTATAGGGCGCTTCGCCCACGATGATCGGCTGGGCTTCGGTCGAGCCACTGACGGCGCCGTTGACGGTCTTAATGTAGAACTCCACCGGGCTGCCCGGCACTTGGAACATGTAAAACCAACCGGGCAGGTCGTTCGGCAAGCCCAGGTTTTTCTCCATCAGCCGCGTGATGGTGATCTGGGTGAGTTGGGCGGCCGGGTCCCACTCGAGGGCTTTGACCAGGGCGAGCGGATAGGCGTCTAAAGCAGTGGCGCCCCGGCCGTCGTCGGGCAGCGCGGTGAGCGTGCCGGCCACCACAGGGGTGGCGGTGCCCGGCCCAGGCTGCCCACAGCCGGCAGCGGCCAGCGTAAACACCAGTACTAAGATGAGCCCCAGCGGGCGCGTGCGTATCATTCAGCTTCCATCCTCAGGCTAGATAAGTAAGAGAAGCCACCAATTGGGATCGGTGGCTTCTCTTTGTTACTCTGTGTGCGGTTTCAGACTGCACGCTGCCAGCCTTCAGGCAGCAGCGCTCGGGCCGCTCTTAGCGCGACACGCAGGTGTAGGCGAGCAGGGTGTCGCCGTTCTGCGACGTCAGGCGGTTTTCCTGAACCACAGTCACCAGCGGCTGGCTGTTGCTGGAGGTGATGACAGCCGAGACCGACGAGCCATCGGGCAGGACCGCGCCGCTGCCGCTCAGCTCGAGGATGTTCACCGTGCCGTTGGCGGGCACGCCGTTGAAGACGCGGGTGGCGCCGCCAGCGTAGGTGATGGTGATGTTGGTCGCGATCGAGCCGACGTTCTGAACGGTCTGGGCGCTGAAGAAGTCAAAGAACGACTTCAGCACGACCGGGCAGTTGGTGCCGGCGGTGGTGGCTTCGATGGCCGCGTTGTACGAGGCGAGGGTCTTGCCGTCGTTGACGCTCACCAGGGCCACGATGGTGGCGGCGTTGAGCGACTCGACCTTGGCCGAGAACACGCCGTTGGTGTTGCCGGAGGGCAAAGCACCGTTATTCGGCTGGTAGTATTCCTTCGACTGGCCGGGGAGCAGGGTGTCGTCCACGGTGTTGCCGTTGGAGTAGGTGATGCGGATGTTGGCGCTGCCGACGCTGTTCAGGTTCTGGACGGTCAGCGCGCTGTTGAAGCTGTAGTAGTTCTTGTACAGCGCCGGGGCGTAGAGCACGGTGGTGGTGCCGGCGTTGAAGGCATTGTAGTCCGAGAACTGCCCGAAGCTGGAGGCGCTCCAGATGTCGGCGACACCGGCCAAGTTCTTGTCGGAGGTCACCTTGGCCGAGAGCAGGCCGTTGGTGTTGCCCGAGGGCACGCCGCTCAGGTCTTGCAGGGCGAAGACGCGGCTGGCGTTGCCAGGGATGGTGGCGTTGTCAACCGTGGCCACGACCGCACCGGTGTTCTGGTTGTAGAAGACGATGTCGACGTTGGTAGCCGCGGTGCTTTCGGCGTTCTGCAGCACGAGTTCAGAGAAGAACCCGTAGTAGTTCTTGTAGAGGCCGGGGAAGTACAGGGTGGTGGCGATCTGGTCAGACTGAACGCCCTGATAGGCGCCCGAGGTCAGCGGGCCGCTGGAGGTCGCGTTGGCAACCACTTCCAGGGGCTGGTCGCTGGAGACCACGACCGAGTACTGGCCGCTGGCCAGCCCGGGGATCTCACCAGGGACATAATATGAGCGGGAGCCGCCCACCGGGATGGTGGGGGTGGCGTTGAAGGTCACCGCGGCGGTACCGGCCGAGTCATTGAAGGTGAGGGTCACCGTGGCGGCGCCCGCCCCAGTGTTCTGGATGTTGATCGAGCTGGCCCAGGTGCCAGGGGCGGCCGTGTTGGTGGTGCCCTGAGCGCGGGCGGTCCCAACACTCCCATAACCGAAGATCAGACCTAAGACCAGCATTCCGACGAGTAGTTTACGCATTGCAATCCTCCAAAACCGAATATGTTGACGTTACAATAGCCGAGATGGGGTCCGGGCGCAATAATCCAAAGGAATATACGCAAACAAGCGAGGCCGAATCGGCCTAATCCAAAAGTATTGTTTAGCCAGAATCGCCTGAAAACCGGCGCACGGCGGAAACCAGGTCGGCCGGAGCGCCCATGTCGACGTACTCGCCGTCGGGCAAGGGCAGTACCCGCAGGTTGAGGCCAGCGGCGGCGGCAGCTTGGAACACTTGTCCTAAAACGACCTCCTGCTTGGGGGCTTGCCAGTCTCTGAGGAAACTAGACATAAAGCGCGTGAAGGTCGAGTTCCAGCAACCGATGCCCCACATATAGGTCAGGTCGGTGGCGGCGGGCTTGTCCACCGTATGGACAAAGCGGCCGTCGGCGTCAAAGGCCACCATGCCAAAGCGCTGTGGCTTGTCAGTGGGGAACAGGCCCAGCGTGAGGTCGGCCCGGGTGCGCTGGTGGTCGGCCAGCAGGCGCGGGAAGGCATCCACCGGGAAGAAGATGGTGTCGGGCATGCCGAACAGCACCGTTTCGTCGTCCCGCAGCCAGGGGTGCACCAGGTCGAGCGCAAAGGGCATGCCCCACAGGTTATCTTGGATGACGTAGCCGACCGGCACGCCCAGCGACCGGCTGCCAAAGTAGCGCAGGATGTCGAGCTTGTCGCGGTTGATTATCATGGCGATCCGGTCGAGGCCGGCCAAGGCCATGCGCTCCACGAGATAGAGGCCCACCGGCTTGGGCCGCCAGGCCAGTTTGCCGTCGGCCTCGATCTGGTGAAAGCCAATCGGGAAGAGTTCCTTGCTGGAAGGCAAGGGCGCTAGCCGCTGCGAGAGCCCGGCGGCGGGGATGACGCCAACAAGACCACCCATCAAACTTGCTCCTTCACTTCGGCCGGCAAGGGCGGCGGCGCGCTGCCCCATCCGGCCAGGATGAGCCCACCCGCCAGCCCCACGCCCCAGGCCCATCATGGTGGCATCAATTCGATTACAGCCCATGATGATCGCTTCCAGCGTATTGGCGAAGGCCAGTTGCAGGTTGTTATGGGCATGGATGCCCACTTCCTTATCCCCACCCTGGGCAGCCATTTGATACTTCCGAA
>JBBRZY010000343.1:0-5648 GCA_038252885.1 Anaerolineales bacterium
GAATTGCACCTCGAGCGGGGGTAGGTTTGTCAGCCAGTAGCGGCTAGTTTGAAAACCGGGTTACGGTCCAACGAATCGGTTTTATCCAGGGTGAGATTCCTCACCCCGCCATTAGCCCATGCCCCCATAAACGCGTGTGCGGGGTTCGGAATGACAGGGTCATCGGGGGTTGTTCGTCCTGTCCCCAAACTGAAATGCTCCCCAATGGTTTTCTCCGTTGACCAGCCACACGGCAGGCTCTACAATCGCAGCTCACAATGAAAGCCAATCCCTAAGGAGAACAGCGGCATGTCAATCCCCCCTCAAATCATCAGCACTGAGTCGGCCCCTAAGGCCATCGGTCCCTACTCGCAGGCGCAGCGCGTGGGCAACCTAGTGTTCACCGCCGGGCAGCTGGGGCTCGACCCGGCCAGCGGCGCGCTGGTCGCGGGCGGCATCGAAGCCGAGACGCGGCAGGTGTGGGCCAACTTGGCGGCCGTGCTCAAGGCGGCGGGCAGCAGCGTGGCGCAGGTGGTCAAGACCACGGTCTTTATGATCGACCTGGGCGAGTTCGCGCAGATGAACGCGGTGTATGCCGAGATGTTTGCCGGCAACTTCCCGGCGCGCTCGACCGTGCAGGTGGCGGCGCTGCCCAAGGGTGGGCGCGTGGAAATTGAGTGCGTGGCGGTGGTGGACTAGCGCGAGGTTGTTTGCGTCTAGGCCGGTCTGTGCTGAGACCGGCCTAGACGGTGATGCGTTCGATGTGCGCGCCGAGGGCACACAGCTTGGTGTCGATGCGCTCGTAGCCGCGCTCGATTTGGCCGATGTTGCGGATGATGGACGTGCCGCGCGCGCACAGCGCCGCCAGCAGCAGCGCCATGCCGGCCCGAATGTCGGGCGACTCTAACTGCTCGGCTTCCAGCTTGGTTGGCCCCTGCACCAGGCAGCGGTAGGGGTCGCACAAAATGATGCGCGCCCCCATGCTGACCAGCTTATCAGTGAAGTACATCCGGCCCGAGTACATCCAATCGTGGAACAGCACCGAGCCGGCGGCCTGCGTCGCCACGGTCAGCGCCACGCTGGTCAGGTCGGTGGGGAAGGCCGGCCAGACGTTGGTCTTGATCTCAGGGATCGCGCCGCCCAGGTCGGGCACGATGGTCAGCGATTGGTCGCTGGGCACCAGCAGGTCGTCGCCCTCGGTTGTCCAGCGCACGCCCAGCCGCTCGAACACCAGCCGAACCATATCCAGGTGCGCCACGCCCGCCTGCGCGATGCGAATCTCACCGCCCGTGACGGCCGCCGCGCCCACGTAGCTAATGACTTCTAAGTAGTCGGCCCCAATCGTATAGTCGCCGCCGCCCAGCGCCGTCACGCCCTCGATGACCAGGTTGTTCGAGCCGATGTTCTCGATGCGCGCGCCAAGCCGATTGAGGAAGTGACACAAGTCCTGCACATGCGGCTCGGAGGCGGCGTTGCGGATGACGGTCGTGCCGGTCGCCAGCACCGCCGCCATCACGGCGTTCTCGGTCGCCGTCACGCTGCACTCATCCAGCAGCATGTTTGTGCCCCGCAGCCCGTCGGCCTGCATGTGGAACTGCCCCTGCTCGTATCTGATCTCTGCGCCCAGCGCTTGCAGCGCCAGCAGGTGCGTGTCGAGCCGCCGCCGGCCGATGACATCGCCGCCGGGCAGCGGCAGCAGAATCTCGCCGTGGCGCGCGAGCATCGGCCCGGCCACCAGCATCGAGGCCCGAATGCGGCGGCACAGGTCGGGGTCGAGGTGGGCCGCGTCGACAGTGGGCGTGTGCAGCCGCCAGGTGTCGGGTGCCAGCACCTCCACCCGCGTGCCCAACTGCTCCAGAATGGCGCGCATCGTATCCACATCGCGGATGGCCGGCACGCGCCGCAGGGTGACGGGCTCGGCGGTCAGCAGGCAGGCGGCCAGCAGCGGCAGCGCGGCGTTTTTGTTGCCGGCTGGCGTGATAGTGCCGCTGAGCGCATGACCACCTTCGATGACGAATTGATCCATAACAAAGTCACTTTCGGTTGAAAGTTGAATGCTGGGAGCGATTGTACCCGCCGGTTCGGGCTGGTCAACCGCTGAATCGGCTACGCTGCCCGAATGGCCTATATTTCTAGGCAAAAGCGGCTCGCGCGGGGGCGATTTTCGAACGCGTTTGTGGTAGAATCGGTGGAACATGACCCCGGTCCAGCTGAAAACTCCCGCCCCGCCGCTAGGCATTATCGCCGCCGTGGCGACCGGCTTTGAGATGGTGAATGCCCGGCTGGGACTCATCCTCCTGCCGCTGGCGTTGGACCTGTTCTTGTGGCTGGGGCCGCATGTGTCCATTGTGCATTTGATGCCGCCAGTGGCGCAGGCGCTCCAAGATGCGGCCGTAGCCGCCGGCGGCACCCCCGCCCTGCATGCCAACGCCGACTTCTGGGTGGCGCTGCTGAGCGACTTCGCCGCCAAGTTCAACCTGTTCGCGTACTTGAGCACCGCGCCGCTGGGGCTGCCCAGCCTGCTCGCCTCGCGCCTGCCGACGGCGCTGCCTGGAGGCGTGCCGCTGGTGTGGTACGTGGAGAGCGTGCCGCAATACCTGTTGCTGCTGGGGCTGTGTGTGTTGGTGGGCCTGTTCTTGGGGGCGCTGTATTTGGGCGGCATCGCCCAGCAGGTGCGCGACCGGCGCGTGCGCTGGCGGCTGCTGTTGCGCACGGTGTGGGGTGACTGGGCGCGGCTGACGGCGCTGGGCGCGCTGGCGTTGTTCGTGGTGATCGTGCTGGGCCTGCCGCTGCTGCTGCTGACGCTGCTGGTCCTGGCCTTTAACCAGACCATTGCGTCGTTCGTGTGGGTCGCCGGGTTAAGCGTGGTGCTGTGGGTGCTGTTCTACGGGGCCTTTGCGCTGCACGGAATGTTGCTGCATCGGCGCGGACTGTTCGCCGCCTTGTGGGACAGCCTTCGCCTAATGCAGATCAATCTGCCGGCAGCGGCGGCCATGTTCTTGCTGGTGGTGCTGATTAATGTAGGGCTGTCGGCGGTGTGGAGCCTGCCAAGCGATGGCTCGTGGCTGCTGCTGCTGGGGGTGGCCGGGCACGCGCTGATCTCGACGGCCCTGTTCACCGCCACGTTTGTGTTCTACCAAGACCGGCTGCGCTGGTGGGTGGAGATGCGCCAGAGCCTGCAAGCGCGGGCCGAGGCCGACAAGCGCAGCGTCAATCGTAAAGTTTAGAATGGTCCGGACGGAGTTATCACCTTATGGCGACTAAAGACACGGTCAATGACTACGGGGTTGAGTCCATCCAGGCGCTGGAGGGCATCGACCACGTTCGTAAGCGCCCTGGCATGTACGTGGGCGGCACCGACATTCGCGCGCTGCACCACCTGGTCAACGAGGTGGTGGACAACTCGATCGACGAGGCGTTGGCTGGCGCGTGCGACACCATTTCGATCACCATTCACCCTGACAGCAGCGTGTCGGTGGCCGACAACGGGCGCGGCATTCCGGTTGGCCCGCACCCCACCAAGCGCGACCTGCGCGGCAAGCCCATGGAAACGCTGGATGTAGTCATGACCGTCATCGGGGCGGGCGGCAAGTTCGGCGGGGGCGGCTATAAGGTCTCGGGCGGCCTGCACGGCGTGGGCGTCTCGGCGGTCAACGCGCTGTCGGAGTGGATGGAAGTGGAAGTCGTCCGCGACGGCAAGAAGTATTGGCAGCGCTACGAGCGCGGCGTGCCGGTGGGCCAGATTAAGGTCGTCGGCAAGGCCAAGCCCGACGCGCACGGCACGGTCCAGACCTTCTTGTTCGACCGGCAGATGTTCAAAGAGCCCGGCATCGACTACCGCTTCGAGACGCTGGTGATGCGCTTCCGCGAGATGGCGTTCGTGACGCGCGGCGTGACGATCAATTTCCGCGACGAGCGCGACCAGCGCGAGATGAACTTCTACTTCGAAGGCGGCATCACGTCTTTCGTGCGCTACCTGAACCGCAACCGCCAGCGCTTGCACCCGGTGGTGCATGTGGAGCGCGAGGTAGAAGAGGTGGGCATTGAGGTGGCGGTGCAGTACACCGACGCCTACACCGAGTCGGTCTACTCGTTTGCCAACACCATCAACACGGTCGACGGCGGCACGCACCTGACCGGCCTGCGCTCGGCGCTGACGCGCGTGATCAACGACTATGCGCGCAAGGGCGGGCTGCTGAAGGATGCCGACCCAAACTTCTCGGGCGACGACACGCGCGAGGGGCTGACCGGCATCGTGAGCATCAAGCACCGCGAGCCGCAGTTCGAGTCGCAGACCAAAGTCAAGCTGATGAACCCGGAGGTCCAGACCTACGTGCAGCAGGTGCTGGTGGAGGCCTTTGGGGAGTTCTTGGAAGAGAACCCGCGCGAGGCCAAGGCCATCGTTGAGAAGTGTCTCACCTCGGCCCGCGCGCGCGACGCTGCCAAGAAGGCGCGCGACCTGGTCATCCGCAAGAGCGCGCTAGAGAGCTTGACGCTGCCCGGCAAGCTGGCCGACTGTTCTGAGCGCGACCCCGCCAAGTGCGAACTGTACATTGTTGAGGGCGACAGCGCCGGCGGCTCGGCCAAGCAGGGCCGCGACCGGCACTTTCAGGCGATCTTGCCTTTGCGCGGTAAAATCCTCAACACCGAGCGCGCGCGACTGGACAAGATCCTGGGCAACAATGAGGTCAAGGCGATGATCTCGGCCCTGGGCACGGGCGTGGGCGACAACTTCAGCCTGGAGGGTCTGCGCTACGGCAAGACGGTGCTGATGACCGACGCCGACGTAGACGGCAGCCACATTCGCACGCTGCTGCTGACGTTCTTCTTCCGGTACATGCAGGCGCTGATCGAGGAAGGGCATCTGTATATCGCCCAGCCGCCGCTCTACCGCCTGGAGTACAAAAAAGACATCCGCTACGTCTATAATGACGCCGACAAGGACCGGGCGTTGAAGGAGATGGGCGGCAACGCGGCCGACAAGGCCAGCATTCAGCGCTATAAGGGTCTGGGTGAGATGAACCCGGAGCAGTTGTGGGAGACGACCATGAACCCGGCCAATCGCACGCTGCTGCAGGTGACGGTGGACGACGCGGCCGAGGCCGACCGCACCTTTGACATGCTGATGGGCGAGGCGGTGGACCCGCGCCGGCGCTTTATCCAAACCCACGCCAAGAGCGTGAAGAACCTAGACATTTAGTTTTTGGTATCGGTCTTGGGCTAGAGGCCGTTGGCATCTGGCCCATCATGGTAGGAGGTCGCGATGGCTGACCGCAAGATCACGCAAATTATGCCGGCCGAAGGGTGGGGCGCGGCGTTCGAGGATGGGGAGGACGAAGTAATTTCCCCGCTGGTGGGTTGGGCGCTGGTGCTAGACGCGGCGGGCGCGTCGAGCGTGGTGGGCCTGGTGGCGGCCGATGAGAAGGTGGAGCTGTGCGACGACGACAGCGACTTCACCGGCTATGTGTTCCTGCCCGACGCCGCGACCGATGAGTTCGAGCTGGAAAGTGACTTGTTTGAGGACGACGAAGACTTCGGCGGCGACGACGATGAGGACTTCGGCGGCGGCGACGACTCTAATAGTAATCCGAGTAATGGGCCCGGCTTTGACCCCAAAGCCGGGCACCTGAACTAACCTGGCCGGCGCCCGCTTGAGCAGCCCGGCCCGC
>JBBRZY010000344.1:0-5632 GCA_038252885.1 Anaerolineales bacterium
AAGCGTTCCAGTTCCGTGTCGTCCACGTTGCCGGTGAAGAGAATGATGTCACCCTCCAGCACCTCTTCGTCCGCCAGCGGGGCCAGGTTCACGCTGCCCGCGCGCGAGATGCCCACCACGCTCACCCCTAACTGCTGGCCCCACTGGCCTTCGTACAGGCTCAACCCGGCCATGGCCGACCCCGGCTTCACATAGCACGCGCGCACCGCCTGCTCCAGGCCATACGCCTCGGTCAGCGTGCCGCTCGGCCGGTCAGCACCGCTGCGCCCCCACAACTCGCGGTTGGGCAGCCGCTTGCGCCCAACCAGCGTCACAAACAAGATGCCCACCACCGTCATCGGCAGCCCCACCGACACGAAATCGAGCACGCCGTAGCCCGGATAGCCGGCCTCGACCAGCGCACTGCTCACCAGGATGTTGGCGGTCGTGAACAGCGTGGCCATGCCCCCCAGCAGCGAGCCGAACGCCAGCGGCATCAGCAGCCGCGAGGGCTGCCGGTTGGTGTGCCGCGCCAGCCCAATCACCACCGGCAGCAGCACCGCCGCCGAGGCGATGGTGTTCATCACCAGCGACAACGCCGCCGCCACGGTCATGATCACCAGCACCATGCGCGCCTCGCCCGCCTGCCCGCGCTCGGTGGGGGCGCCCGCCGCCCGGCTGAGCAGTTGCCCCAGCACGCGCGTCGCCCCGGTGTGCTCCAGCGCCGCCGTGATGATAAACAAAGCCATGATGGTGATGACGGCGGCGCGGCTGAAGCCGGAGAACAAATCGGCCGGAGCCACCAGCCCGGTGAGCCCCAGGATGACCAGCAGCACCAAGGCCACCAGGTCGGGCCGCATCCGCTCCGAGATGAGCAGCAAACTGGCCCCAGCCACCAGCACCAGGATGAACGCGATTGGCAGTGTCATGCGCCTGGGATTATAGCGTCAGTCGCCCGTCGTCATCGCGCCGAAGCCACCAACTGCCCCTGCCCTACCTTTTTCTCTTTCTCTTTCTTTTTCTTTCCTAACTTTTGCTATACTCGCGGCCATGCCAAACCTGCCAAGCACACTCACCTGGGTTGAAACCGACCTCGCCGCCATCCGCCACAACGCCCGCCACCTGGCCGGGCTGGCCGGCGCGGCCACGCTGATGGCGGTGGTCAAGGCCAACGCCTACGGCCACGGCGCGGTGGAGGTCGCGCGGGCGGCGCTGGCGGCCGGGGCGCGCTGGCTGGGCGTGGCCCGCGCCGCCGAGGGGCTGCAACTGCGGGCCGGCGGCCTCAGCGCGCCCGTGCTGGTGCTGGGTTACACACCGCCCGGCCAGGCCGCCGAAGCCCTGGCGCGCGACCTGACGCTGACCGTCTTCGAGCATGACACCGCCGCCGCCTACGCCGCCGCCGCCCGCGCGCTGGGCCGCCCGGCCCGCGTGCATGTGAAGCTCGACAGCGGCATGGGCCGGCTGGGCGTGCTGCCGGCCGACGCGCTGGCCTTCGTGCGCGCGCTGCACGCCCTCGATGGCCTGGCGGTGGATGGGCTGTTCACCCACTTCGCCGCGTCCGACACGGCCGACCAAACCTCCACGGTGGCGCAGATGCGGGCGCTGGATGAGGTGTTGGCGGCGCTCTCGGCGGCCGGGCTGCGGCCACCGCTCGTGCACGCCTCTAACTCGGCCGGGGTGCTGCGCCAGCCTTTGGCGCGCTACGACCTGGTGCGCAGCGGCATCTTGCTCTACGGCCTCGACCCGTCGGACGACGTGCTGGCCCCCGCCGAATTGCGCCCAGCGTTAAGCTGGAAGACGCGCGTGGCACAGGTGAAGACCCTGCCGCCCGGCCACGGGGTGAGCTATGGGCCGGAGTACACGACCACTACGACCGAGACGGTGGCGGTGTTGGCGGTGGGCTATGCCGACGGTTTTAGGCGGGTGCCCAAGAATGTGAACGGGGTGCTCATCGGCGGACAGCGCGCGTCGGTGCGCGGCCGCGTGTGCATGGATCAGTGTGTGGCGGGCGTCAGCCACGTGCCGGGGGTGCGCGTGGGCGATGAGGTGGTGTTGATCGGCCGGCAGGGCGCGGAGCACTTGCGGGCGGAGGAGGTGGCCGGCCGCTGGGGCACCATTAACTACGATGCCACCAGCGGCATCATGGCGCGGGTGGAGCGGATATTTACCGACGGCGCTTAGGGGCGCTTAGCCCCCGCTGCTGTCAGTCTTCTTCTTTTTGCTGGCGGCCGGGGTCTTGGGGCGCACGTCGCGCGGTTTGTTTTCGGCGGCCATCTGGCTGGGCGGGGTGGGGTAATCGGCCATGGCCTTAAGCGCCTCCTGGTCCGCCACCAGAATGAACTTGCGGGCGACGTAGCCCTCTTTGTCCTGCCATTTCACGCGCAGCCAGTCGCCCTCGACGCCGACAATCTCGACGTCTTTGGTGACGTTGATGAAACCGATCTCCGGCGCTTCAAACTTGGGTTCAGAGCGCAGCCGAATGTTGTCGCGGGCTTTGCCGGTGGTAGACATACAGATCTCCTAAGCGATGAATGAGCCGGGGCATTGTAAGCGCGCCCGTCTTCATTTCCAAATGGCCGTCGGGCCGCGTCGGCCCTATTCTTTGTCGACGCCCTTGTGCGCCTTGCCGGGCTGGCCGGCCCCCTGATTGGGCAGCGGCCCCACGTGTTTTTTGATGCCGCCCTCGGCGGCGCTTTTGCCGTCAGTCGCCGCCGCGCTGCCACTCACCTGCACGTACTTCTTCCCAACATACCCTTCCTGGCCGCCGACGCGCACGTGCAGCCAGTCCCCCTGCTCACCCAACACTTCCAAAGCAGTATCCGGCGTTAGAAACGCCAGCGGCGGCTCGAACTCGAGGCCGGGGCCGGAGCGCAGCTTGAGGTTACCAGTGGTCTTGCCAGTTTGAGCCATGGGAGTCTCCTGTGATCGCTATACGGGCGGTGATTGTACTGCCGTTTGGGTGAGGCGCTTTCTGGGCGATTGTGCGGCGGTCACAGGCGCAGTAGTATTGAGCCACTATGCGTTTTAGTACCCTTGCCGCCGTCCTACTTTCGATCATGGCCCTATTCTGCGCCAATGGTGCCGCGAGCGCGCCGTGGCTGCGCTGGGCCGTGTCGGTGGCCGAGGTCACCGGCGCAATTGAGACAGCGGTGATCGACGTCGGTGCGCAGCCCTGGGTAACTTCGCTGGGCGAAGCGCGCGACAGCAGCCCACCGTTGTTTTGGTTGATGAATACGAATAAGGTGCGCATCCAGCAAGGGGCGATTGCGTGCGGGCCGATTCAAATCAAGTTGAACACCCAATGGCTGGGCGGCAACGAAACCACCGAGTTGTTGGCAGGACAGATGGCGTACGGCTGGCTGACCCTCAGCTTTTGGCTGGCGCTGGCGAGCGTAGTCTTGTTGATTGCCGAGTGGCTGCGGCTAATGATGGGGAGCCTGAGGGCCGCCTTGTGGGCGGGCCTGGCCCTCGTCGGCGTCGGTCTGGTGGCAATCACGGTGTTGGCCTTGCTAGGGCCGAGCACCTCCGTTGGCGTAATGCCTTCACTGTTCTACACTTACCCCGAGTGCCATGGCAGCCTCACGCTCCAGGCCCGCCTGGCGGGTGTCGAGACCGCTGGGCCGCTGTGGCTGGCCCTCAGCTTCGGGTGCGGCCTCGGCGCGCTGGTGGCGTTGGGGCTGCGCTTTTGGCCGCAGGCCATGCGGCGGCCGGAGCCGGCGCTTACAAGCCCTTAAGGATCTCGTCGCGCTTTTGCTGATATTCAGCCGCCGTGATCAGCTTGGCCGAGCGCAGCCGGTTCAATTCTTTCATGCGCGCCAGGCTGTCTCCGGGCGGCGCGGCCGGCGGCGGGGGCTGGCGGCGGGGGCGCGTCGGCCGCGCGGCCACAGTCGGCTTGGCTGGCGCGTTGGCATTAAGATACCGCATATAGAGCGCCACGATCAGCGCCACCACCACCAACCCTAAGCCATAGATCGTCCCGGCCGGCACGGCGATCTGAAAAATATCGAGCGGGGTGCTGGCTTCCGTCTGGCGGTCCACGCAATACCAGCCGATGATGGTGTACGTAGTGCCCGGCAGCGGGTTGGACACCGACGTCTCGTAGATCATGTCGCCGCGCGGGCAGACGAATGGTTTGGCGATCAAATTCAGGGGCGGGTAGAGCGCCCCCACGCCGATGGAGATGGCAGTGATGCCCATGAAGATGCACCAGATAAACCCCAGGCCAAGCCATGTCAGCGTGCCCCTGCTGAGTTTCATCACAACCGACTCCTTGCCCCACCAGCCGACGCACCATGCGCCGCCAACCTGTGGCCGATTATAAGCCCGCCCGGTCGCCGGGCAACACCCGGCCGGCCCAGCCAGTAATCTCACCGCCCACCCATGCGTTGACCGCTGCGCCTGACCATCCTTTTTCTCTTTCTTTTCTCTCTGTTCTCTCGGCCGGCGCCACGCCTCTGATCCCAACTTGACTTTCATCGGCCGCCCGGCTAGACTCCCCTTAACAACCGCATATCCAGTCCACAGTTGGGGAAGAGACTGCGTCACGACCTCCGTGACCAGCACCGAAGGGGCAAGCGCCGTGCGCCAGCAACGTACGCCGCGAAACTCTCAGGTACAAAGGACCCCACCTGTGCCCACCTCTGAAAAGTCGCGCGCTTGCGCTCTATGCAAGCCCGCCACCGACGGGGCAAAGCCGCCGCCCGCAGCGCACTGAAGTGCCTGGGCCGGCGCGCCGAATCTCTCAGGTTCAGAACAGAGGCCGCCGTGTGCTGCTCAAGCCATGCGTCCTTTGCTCAAGCCCTGGAGAACCTGCCCATGACCTATCCCGCCGATCTCAAATACACCCGCAACGACGAATGGGTGCGCGCCGCTGGCAGCGAGGCCACCGCCGGCATCACCGACTACGCCCAAGCAGCGCTGTCGGATATCGTCTACGTCGAGCTGCCCCAGGTCGGCGACAGCTTCAAGCAGGGCGAAGCCTATAGCTCGGTCGAGTCGGTCAAAGCCGCCGCCGAAGTCTACCTGCCGGTGGGCGGCGCCATCACCGCCGTCAACGCCGTGCTGGCCGCCACGCCCGAAGTCATCAACAGCGACCCGTACGGCGCGGGCTGGATCGCCCAGTTCACCCTGAGCGACCCCGCCGAGTTGGCCGGCCTGATGGACGCCGCCGCCTACGAAGCCTACTGCGAGAGTCGGAAGCAATAGCCATGACTTACTCGCCGCACACCCCCGAAGACCGGGCCGCCATGCTGGCCGCCATCGGCGTGCCCAGCATCGAAGACCTGTTCACCGACGTGCCGGCCGGCGTGCGCTTTCCGGCCCTCAACCTGCCCGGCCCGCAGTCCGAAATGGAAACGCTGCGCGAGCTGATGGAACTGGGTTCGGCCAACGCCGACGCCCAGGCCAGCCCATGCTTCCTCGGGGCCGGCTCGTACAACCATTACAGCCCGTCCATCGTCAACCACATGATCCTGCGCGGCGAGTTCCTCACCGCCTACACCCCCTACCAGCCGGAGGTGTCGCAGGGCACGCTGCAAGCCATCTTCGAATATCAGAGCATGGTGGCCGCGCTCACCGGCATGGAAGTCGCCAACGCCAGCCATTACGACGGCGCCACCTCCATGGCCGAGGCCGTCATCATGGCCGTCGCCCA
>JBBRZY010000345.1:0-5626 GCA_038252885.1 Anaerolineales bacterium
AACGGTTCGGGCAAGACCACCACCGCTGCCAAGCTCGCCCACCACCTGCTCGCCCAGCGCCGCAGCGTTATCCTGGCCGCTGGCGACACCTTCCGCGCCGCCGCCGTCGAGCAGCTTCAAATCTGGGGTGACCGCCTCAAAGTGCCGGTCATCTCCGGCCAGCCCAACGCCGACCCTGGCTCGGTGGCCCACGACGCCGTCATGGCCGCCAAGACTCGCAACAGCCAGGTGCTCATCGTCGACACGGCCGGCCGTCTCCAGACCAAGTTCAACCTGATGGAGGAGCTCAAGAAAGTGCGCTCCGTCATCGCCAAGGCCGAGCCGGGCGCGCCGCACGAAACTCTGCTGGTGCTCGACGCCTCCACCGGCCAGAACGCGCTCTCGCAGGCCAAGGCTTTCAAAGACGCCGTCGACCTGACTGGCGTGGTGCTCACCAAGCTCGACGGCTCATCCAAAGGCGGCATGGCCTTCGCCATCGGCCACGAGCTGGGCGTGCCCATCCGCTTTATCGGCACCGGCGAACGCGTCGAAGACTTCGCCGCGTTCGACCCCGACCGCTTCATCGATGGCCTGCTGGACGTATAGCGGCCTCTATCTAGATTGGACCAACACCGCATGGAAGACCTGCACACCCGCCTAAACGAACTTGACGCCAAAATAGCACGGTTACTGGTGCGTCTTTGACCTGCCCAACAAAGATAAACAGCTAGCGGAACTGGACGCCCGCGCCCAGAATCCCAATTTGTGGAACGATCCCGCCGAGGCCCAGGCCACCATGCGCCAACTGGCCCGGCTGCGCGAAGAAGTGGAACACTGGCGGCGCACCCAGCAGCGCACCGCCGACGCGCTGGAGCTGGTGGGCCTGGGCGACGACAGCCTGCGCCCCGAACTGGAGCGTGAAGTCGAGGCCCTGGAGCGCGACCTGCGCCAGCTTGAATTCGCCACGCTGCTGTCGGGCGAATTCGATCACGATAGCGTCATCTTCACCATTTTCTCGGGGGCGGGGGGGACAGAATCACAAGATTGGGTGGCGATGCTCTTGCGCATGTACCTGCGTTGGATGGAAGACCATCACTACAAAGTTGAGATCATCGACTCCAGCCCCGGCGAAGAGGCCGGCCTGAAGTCGGTCACGCTCACCGTGGACGGCCCGGAGGCCTATGGCTACCTCCAGGCCGAGAAGGGCACCCATCGCCTGGTGCGCCTCTCCCCGTTCGACTCGGCCCACCGCCGCCACACCTCCTTCGCTTCGGTCGAAGTTTACCCGCAGGTCGAAGACGTGCACGCGATCGAGATCAAGCCCAGCGAGATTGAGATCGACACCTACCGCGCCTCCAGCGCCGGCGGCCAGAACGTCCAGAAGAACGCCACCGCCGTCCGCATTCGCCACCTGCCCAGCGGCCTGGTCGTCACCTGCCAGAACGAGCGCTCGCTCACCCAGAACCGCGAGAACGCCCTCAAAGTGCTGCGCGCGCGCCTGCTCGATATCAAGCGCCAGGAAAAAGAAGCCGAGATCGCCGAGCTTAAGGGCGAGCGCGTCAAGGCCGAATGGGGTCAGCAAATTCGGTCCTACGTGCTCCACCCGTATCAGATGGTCAAGGACCACCGCACAGAACACGAAACCGTGCGCACCGATGACGTCTTGAATGGTCACCTGGACGACTTTATCGAAGCCTACCTGCGCTCACGCGTAGGCCTGTAACGGACCCAATCAGGAGTGAACCATGCAAAAGCGCCCTAACCCCAATCAGCCCCCGCCGCCCGGCCAGAAGGCTACGGCTTCGGTGGCCAAGCCCGCCACGCCGGCCCACCCGGCCAACCTGATTCAGCAGAAGGTTGCGCCCCGGCCCATGGTCACCGCCGCCGACCGGCAGCAGGCCAAAGAGCTGCGCCGCGCCGGCCCGACCGGCTTTCAGAAGGCGGCCCCGCCGGTCAACCCGGCGGCGGGCGCCGCTGCTCGGGCCGCCGCCGCCAGTGCGTCGGCCAACCCCGCCGCTGCTGCCGCCGCGGCGGCGGCCGCGCGCCCAACCCCCACGGCGGCCGCGCGCCCAACCCCCACGGCGGCCGCCCGCCCAACCCCTGCTGCGGCGGCGCCCGTTGGCATGGCTGCCGCCGGCGCGGCCCAGACCGAAACGCTCGACGCCCAGATTACCCAGTTCAACGCCCTGCAAGACCAGATTATGCTCTCGCCGGTCAATGACGATCTAGAAGACATCGCCACCGCCATTAACGCCCTGCCGGCCAACATCGAAAACATCCGCGCGCGCGGCTACGTCTTCAAGAGCTTCTTGGAGCGCAAGGTCGAGACGCTCAACAAGCAGTGGACTGAAGTGCGCCCGCAGGTGCAGGCCGCCGTGCAGACCCAATCGGCCACGCTGCGGATTGACGCCAACAATGTGCAGGCCACCCTCAATCGCCGCCAGTTGGCCACCGCGCCGCTCGCCTCGCTCGAAGGCAAGGTCAGCGCCACCGTGCGCAACCTGCAAGGCATGTACGACACCCTGGACGACAACGTCAACCAGACGCAGCAGCAGCTCGACGACATCTCTTGGACGCTCCAGCAGATCGAGCTGGGCACCTTTGCCTTGCTCGCCACCGAGGCTCCTGTTGAGGCCGTGCCCGCCAACTGGAAGAAGCCCGGCGACAAGGACGGCGTGGAGGGCGTCTTGTTCCTGACCGATCAGCGCTTGCTGTTCGAGCAGAAGGAAGAAGTGGCCACCAAGAAGGTGCTCTTCATCACCACCGCCAAAGAGAAGGTCCAGGTGCTGCAGTGGGCCATCCCGGTCGGCCAGATCGAAAAGGCGGTCGGCTCTAACCGGGGCCTGATGGGCAAGGACGACTTCCTGACCCTCACGCTAGTCGAGGGCACCGGCCTGCCCGGCCCCCAGGGCCAGCCGCTTTACGATGACATGGGCCGCCCGCTGCGCACTACTGAGCTGCACCTCAAGGGCGAAGACGGCGAGGCCTGGCAGGCGTTCATCGGCCGCGTCAAGAGCGGCGAGATCGCCAAGGAGCGCACCGTGCCGGTTGACCAGGCCGTCACCGAGACCGTCGCCAACGCGCCCACCAAGTGCCCCAACTGCGGCGCCACCCTCACCCAAAAGATCATGCGCGGCCAGACCGAAATGAACTGCGAGTTCTGCGGTTCCCTCATTCGCCTGTAGCGTCTTGCTAAAGGTCAGAAGTCGGATAAGCCGCCGATAGAGCAGGGGGCGCGCCAGCGCCCACCGCCAACCTGCCGGGCCGGTCAGCCACCCTGACCGGCCCGGCTTGCCTCAAAGCGCCTGCGCCCGTCCGCAACAATCAGCACTTGGGCAGGGGGCTGGGCGTCCAACAGCCTGCCTAAAAGCACGTTATGTCTAGCCGCCAGAGATTTCTAACCAATCTATAACTTTCTACAACCTCCGATCTCCGACCTCTGACCTCCGTCCTCCCCTCCAAACTACCCATACCCCCTCCCTTTACATTTGTGCTAGAATGTTATCTTCGGAGCGGAAAACACCCCCAAAGCGCCCCGAAATCTGTCCTTGACAGATAGACGCCCTTCGATATAATTGACCAGTCACGCAACACGCGTGACACTAACGCGCCTGTAAGCGCTTGAAGCAAAAAATTGCTTCAAGCGCTTGTTTTGCTTTTTCGCAATTTCGATTGAGCGTTGCGCGGTTCACATTTTTTCATTGGGAGGCTCACACATGACTGATGGGTATCGTGGTGGGCAGGCGTTAGAAGCCAAGGGCTTCAGCGCGCTGCGGGTAAGTTTGGCCTCGCCCGAGCAGATTAAGAGTTGGTCGTATGGGGAAGTTCTCAAGCCCGAGACGATTAACTATCGCCGGCTGCGGCCTGAGAAAGACGGTTTGTTTTGCGAAGCCATCTTTGGCCCGACCAAAGATTGGCAATGCTACTGCGGCAAGTACAAGAACGTCCGCTATAAGGGCATCATCTGCGACAAGTGCGGCGTCGAGATCACGCGCTCGTCGGTCCGCCGCGAGCGCATGGGTCACATCGACCTGGCCGCGCCGGTGGCCCACGTGTGGTACACCCGGCGCGTGCCCTCTTACCTGGGCTTGCTGCTGGATGTCTCGCGCCGCAACCTCGACCGCGTGCTCTACTTCGCGCAGTACGTGGTCACCCACGTAGACGACGACGCGCGCCAGAAGGCCCTCAAGCGCCTAGACGAAGAGATCATGCGCGACGAGAAGCGGCGCGGCGACGAGATCAACCAGAAGATCGCCACCGTCAAGACCCAGCGCGACCGCCGCCTGGGCGACCTGGAAAACCGCAAGAACACCGCCCGCGAAAAGTACGAAGCCGAGGCGGCCGAGAAGATTGACCCGATCATGAAGGAAGCGCAGAAGCTGGAGCGCTCGCTGCAAGAGAAGGTCGACACTACCATTCGCGTGCCGATCACCTTCGCTTACACCGATGAAGTCATCGCCGACAAGGGCGAGACCATCACCCGCAAGCACGTCACCACGCTCACCAAGACGGTGCAGGCCTACGTCGACAAGATCGAGTCTGACCTGAAGGAAAAACTTGATCGCGCCCTGGAGCGCCTCAAGGACGACACCGACAAGAACAAGGCCGAGGCCGAAGACGCCGTGGTGGAACTGCGCCAGCAGCTCGACGACCGCTCCGATGGCAGCCACGAGAAGTTCGCCGAAGAGCGCGAAGAACTGCTCAGCCTGACCGGCATGATGTTCCTGGGCGAGAGCAAGTACCGCGAGCTCAAGCAGAAGTGGGGCCAGGTCTTCAAAGCCGATATGGGCGCTGAGGCTTTCTTTGAAATCCTGCGCACCATGGACCTGGAGCGCCTCGGTAAGGAACTCTGGCACGAAGTCCGCACTACTAAGAGCAAGCAAAAGAAGAAGAAGGCCGTCAAGCGCCTGAAGGTGGTCGAGGCCTTGCGCCGCTCGGGCAACCGCCCCGAGTGGATGATCCTCACGACTCTGCCGGTCATCCCGCCCGACCTGCGCCCGATGGTGCAGCTCGACGGCGGCCGGTTCGCCACCTCCGACCTGAACGACCTGTACCGCCGCGTTATCAACCGCAACAACCGCCTCAAGCGGCTGCTTGAGCTGGGCGCGCCGGACGTGATCGTGCGCAACGAGAAGCGCATGCTGCAAGAGGCCGTCGACTCGTTGATCGACAACAGCCAGCGCGGCAAGGCGCTGAGCCGCCGCGGCCGCCGCGAGCTCAAGAGCCTGAGCGACATGCTCAAGGGCAAGAAGGGCCGCTTCCGGCGCAACCTGCTCGGCAAGCGCGTCGACTACTCGGGCCGCTCGGTCATCGTCATCGGTCCTAAGCTCAAGCTGCATCAGTGCGGCCTGCCCAAGACCATGGCGCTCGAGCTTTACCGCCCGTTCGTCATCGCCAAGTTGGTCGAGTACAACTACGCCTCCAACGTCAAGGGCGCCAAGCGCTTTATCGAGCGCGAGCGGCCCGAAGTTTGGGAAGTGCTGGAAGAGGTCATCAAGGACCGCCCGGTGCTGCTCAACCGCGCCCCCACCCTCCACCGCCTGGGCATTCAGGCCTTTGAGCCGGTGCTGGTCGAGGGCAAGGCCATCCAGATCCACCCGCTGGTCTGCACCGCCTTCAACGCCGACTTCGACGGCGACCAGATGGC
>JBBRZY010000346.1:0-5623 GCA_038252885.1 Anaerolineales bacterium
GTGTCAATCAGCCCTTTGATGCCGATGGCGTCGGCGGTGGCCAACAAGGTCAGGTCGAGCAGCACGCGCCCGCTGGGGGCCTCGTCTAGCGCCACACTCAGCCGGCCCTGCGCCTCGCCCACGGTGGCGGCGTTGAGATGCCCGGCCAGCGCCAGGGTCCAAATGCCGTTCTGGCGGTCTTCCATCACCTCCAGGCCGGGGGCCTGACCCAGGAATAGTTCTAGCCCCTCGGTGCCGACGATGACCTGCGTGTTGGGCGTGATCTGGTTGACCAGGGCGTAGTCGCGCGCGGCGGCAGCGATGGCGTAGAGCTGCTCGTCGGAGTGGGTCGGGTCGTGGTGAAAGGTAATCAGGCGCTTGGCGCGGGCGCGCTCGGCGATATCGACGCCGATGATGGCCGAACTGTGGCCCCAATCGGCCTTGCTGAGAAAGACATCGCGCAGCGAGTATTGGGCGTCGAACACCAGCGCGTCGGCGTCAGCGAAGAAGGACGTATAGCGGCGCAGGTGGGCGTCGGTGAGCGACTTGTACTCGCCGTCGCTGGCGAAGACAAACACGCTTTCGCCGTCGTCGAAGCGGTAGGCGTAGGCCGTGCCGGGGTGATACAACGACAGGTTGGAGATGACGGTGCGGCCGACGGTGACGGTTTCGCCCTCGCGCAACTGCACGAACTCTTTTTCGGCCGGCATGGCGTTGGGCGGGATGGGGAAGTAGATCGGCGCGACCTGCTGGTGCTCGAGGAAGGTCTGCGGGTTGTTGTTGACGGCGTAGAAGATCAGCCGGTTGCCAGGGACGTAGGCCGGGGCGAAGAACGGGTAGCCCTGCAAGTGGTCCCAGTGGGCGTGGGTGAGGAAGATGTGGGCGGTGCCCTGCCCGCGCCCGAACTCGCGCGCCATCAGGCTGAGGCCCAGCGCGCGCATGCCCGACCCGCCGTCAATGATCAGGGTATCGCTGCCGGTGTCCACTTCGACACAGGTGGTGTTGCCGCCGACGACGGCGCGCACGTTCGGCGGCAGCCCGGCGATGTAGGCCTGCACGTCGGCCGGGTTGCCCAGGTTGATGCCGGCCGCGCCCGACAGGGCATGAAACAGCCGGTCGTTCAACTGCTCGGTGGACATTGGCGTGGGGATCGAGCCCCGGACGCCCCAAAATTTTACACGCACTGGTTTACTGCCTCAGGGATCAGGATGGACGGGGAAGTTTAGCATGGAGAGGGAGGGAGGGCAATTGAGGATAACTGAAGGGGACTCGGGGGTTGGGAGGGCTGGGGTCTAAAGGGAATAAGGGGCCTAAAGCGTTGGGCGTAGGTTAGGGAAGAAAAAAGCGGGCGGCGTGTAGACACCACGCCGCCCGCTTTTATGGTTATGCGAGCGAGGCTAGACCGCGGCCGGTTGGCTGGCGGGCTTGTGACCGTTGCCGTTGGCGGCGACGGCTTCGGCTTCGGGGTCGTCGCGGCGGAACTGGCTCATGTAGAGGTCGTAGTAGAACCCCTTCTTAGCCAGCAGTTCGTTGTGCGTGCCGCGCTCGATGATCTCGCCGTGGTCGAGCACCAGCACCTGATCGGCGTTGCGGATGGTGCTCAGGCGGTGGGCGATGACGAAGCTCGTCCGGCCGGACAGCAGCTTGTCAAACGCTTGCTGGATCAGGCGCTCGGTGCGCGTGTCCACGCTGGAGGTGGCTTCGTCCAAGATCAGCAGGCGCGGGTCGGCCAGCGCCGCGCGGGCGATGGCCAGCAGTTGGCGCTGCCCCTGGCTCAGGCCGCTGCCGCGCTCGCCCAGCACGGTCTGGTACTTCTCGGGCAGGCGCTCGATGAAGCCGTCGGCGTAGGCCAGCTTGGCCGCCGCCAACACTTCCTCATCGGTGGCCTCGGGCCGGCCGAAGCGGATGTTTTCCATCACGGTGGTGCTGAACAGGAAGGTGTCTTGCAGCACGATGCCGATCTGGCGGCGCAGGCTGCGGGCGGTCACGTCGCGCACGTCTAGCCCGTCAATCCGCACGGCGCCGGCCGTCACATCGTAGAAGCGCGGCAGCAGGTTGATGATGGTGGTCTTGCCCGCGCCGGTCGGGCCGACGATGGCGATGGTCTGCCCCGGCTCGGCCGTAAAGGTCACGTTCTTGAGCACCGGCACGCCTTCCTTATATTCGGCCGAGGCGTGGTCGAGCTCGACCCGGCCCTGGATGGCGGGCATCTCGCGCGCGCCGGGCTTGTCTTGCACGCCGGGCTCGACATCGAGCAGGCCGAAGATGCGCTCACCGCCAGCCACGGCGCTCTGGATGTTGGTCCACAGCACGGCGATCTGCTGGATGGGCTGATTGAAGCGCTGCACGTAGCTCAGGAAGGTGATGATCAACCCGAGCGAGACGGTGGTGCCCAACAGGCTCTGGTCGCGCAGCAGATAGAACCCGCCGACCCCGGTGACGATGGCCAGGGCCACATAGCCCAGGGCTTCGAGCGTGGGGGCCAGGGCGCTGGTGAAGGCCACGGCGCGCACGTTGGCGTCGCGGTTGGCGGCGTTGGTCTTGCTGAAGTTGGTGATGTTCTCTTCGGCCCGGTTGAAGGCCTGCACCTCGCGCACGGCGGCGATGCTCTCTTGCAGTTCGGCGTTGACGCTGCCCATCTCCACGCGGGTCTTGCGGAAGGCCTTGCGCGCCTGGTCTGAGAACCACAGCGTGGCAATCGCCATGATCGGCACGACCGCCAGGCTGAGCAGCGCGAAGGGCACACTCTTGGTGAGCATGTTGTAGGCCACCCACACCAGCAGCAGCAGGCCGCTGAGCACGTTGACCAGCGCAAAGCTGAGCGCCTGCTGGATGGTGTCGGAGTCGTTGGTGATGCGGCTCATCAGGTCGCCGCTCTCGTGCTCGGCGTAGTAGGCCAGCGACAGGCGGTGCAGATGCTTGAACACGTCGTTGCGCATGCGGCGCAGCACCTGCTGGCCGGTCCAGGTCATGGTAAAGAAGGTCAGGCCGGTGAGCACCGAGCTGCCGACGTACAGGCCGATGATGACCAGGATCAGGCGGGTCAGGCCGGCGCGTTTGTCGGCGTCGGTCATCAGGGTGGCGTCGGCGGCGGGCTTGGGAAAGTCGCCGGCGAGCACCACCGTCTGCATCAAATTCTGGGTGAAGCCCAGCGTGCCCGGATCGTCCGCCAGCCAGCAGTTCGACTGGGCGGCGATGTCGGCATTGTCAGTGCTGCTGGCGCCCGGGAAGCTGCCAAAGCTGCTGGCCGCGGCCGGCGCCAGGTAGCAATCGACCACCTGGCCGATCAGGTCGGGGCTGGTCACTTGAGTCCAAGTAGAGACCGTGATGAGGACGGCCACGATCACCAGGCCCGGCCAAAAGGGCGCAAAGTATTTTCCAAACCGGGCCATGGTTTCGCTCAGCTTCTTGGGCTTGAGTTGATCCTGGCTCATGAGACGGCGCATGCCGTCAGGTCCACCAAACATAGTTGTTTACCTAGCTTTCTTCGGGTGAGTCGCCTGGCGCTTAGGCCGGGGTGGCGGCCGGGGTCGCCAGGGCAGCGTCGGCGGCGGCATCGCTCACCAACTGCGAGCGATAAATCTCGGCATAGATCGGGCTGTCTTCCATCAGGTCGGCGTGCTGGCCGCGCGCCACCACGGTGCCCTTGTCGAGCACCAGGATCTGGTCGGCTTGCATGACCGTGCTGATGCGCTGGGCGATCACGAAGCTGGTGCGGCCCTTCATCAGCCGGTCGAGCGCTGCTTGAATCTTAGACTCGGTCGTCAGGTCTACGCTGCTGGTCGAGTCGTCCAGGATCAGGATGCGGGGGTCGAGCAGCAGGGCGCGGGCAATGGCCAGGCGCTGCTTCTGCCCACCGCTGAGGGTGGTGCCGCGCTCGCCCACGGGCGTATCGTAGCCCTGCGGGAACGACAGGATGAACTCGTGCGCCGCCGCGGCCTGGGCCGCCGCTACCACTTCGTCGTGCGTGGCGTCGGGCCGGCCAAAGGCGATATTGTCGCGGATGGTGCCGCTGAACAGCGTGGTTTCTTGCAGCACGATGCCGATCTGGCTGCGGAGCGAGTCGAGCGTCACATCGCGCAGGTCGTGGCCGTCGATGGTGATGCGGCCCTCGCTGGGATCATAGAAGCGCGGCAGCAGGTTGATGATGGTGGTCTTGCCGGAGCCGGTGGCCCCCAGCAGCGCCACGGTCTGCCCCGGCTCGGCGGTGAAGCTGACGTGGCTAAGCACCGGCTCGCCGCTGCTGAAGTAGCGGAAAGTCACATCTTCAAAAGCCACGCGGCCGGTGACGGCCGGCAGGGTCTGCGCGCCGGGCTTGTCGGTCACGTCGCTCTTGGCGTCGAGGATTTCAAACACGCGCCCGGCCGAGGCCGCCGCCTGACCAAGCTGGGTGATGATGAAGCCGAACTGGGCCACCGGCAGGAAGATGTAGACCAGGTACAGGCTAAACTCTTGCCACTCGCCCAGGGTCAGCGTGCCGCTGATGATTTGTTGGCCGCCGAAGTAGAGCACCGAGGCCTGGCCCAGGTTGGCCACCAGGAACACCAGCGGGAACAGGAAGGTGAAGATGCGGGCCACGGCGATCTGCTGGCTAACGACGGCTTCGTTGGCCCGGCCGAACTTGGCCTGCTCTTCCGGCTCGCGGGTGAAGGCTTTGATGACGCGGATGCCGGCCAGATTCTCTTGCAGGATGGTGTTCAGGGCCGACAGGCGGGCCTGCACCTGGGCGAACAGCGGCGCGCTGATGATGCCGAAGAACATGAACAGCACCAGCGCAATTGGCAGGATGGGCATGGCCACCCAGGCCAGTTGGGCGTTGGTGCTGAAGATGATGATGAGCGTGCCGGTGAGCAGCACCACGGCGCCCAGCAGTTGCAGCAGGCCCTGGCCGATAAACAGCCGCACCTTCTCCACGTCGTCGGTGGCGCGGATCATGAGCTGGCCGGTCTGGTTGCGGTCGTGATACGAGAACGACAGGCGCTGGATTTTGGCGAACAAGTCGTTGCGCATTTCAAAGGCCACGCTCTGCGAGTTGCGCTCGGCGTAGTAGGCCTGCAGGAAGGCAAAGATGCCGCGCAGGATGGCGAAGATGACAATCGCCACCAGGGCCGTGACCAACAGGTTGGGCGCGTTGTCTTGCCGCAGGTTCATCTCGGTGGTGAGCTGGGCCACGGTCCAGTCGGCGGGCAGCTTGAGGAATTCCAAGAACTTGGGCAGCACCTGGCCCATGAAGTTGGCGGGGATCTTCGGCAGCGCCTCCAGCACCTGCTTGGCGGCCGCGCCCTGGGTGACCGCGTCGATGATGTTGCGGATCATGCGCGGCACGGCGAGCTGGGCCAGGGTGGCCACGATCATAAACAGGTAAGGCCAGACCGCGCTGAATTTAAGGCGCGCCAGGTATTGCAGTGAGCGGCGTAAGCCGTTGTTCTTGGGACCGGCACGCCGGTCACGCCTATTTGGTCGTTCCACTATTATTAACCCTTTCTATAAAAAAAGACTCACACGGGCGCGAGCATGGCCCGTTCACTCACGGCCCACAGCCGCCGGGCCGCCGCCGCATCATAAGACGCGCGCGACGAGGCGACGGGCCGCCGTTTGACAAAATACTTGCCGGTCACGCCCTCGACGGCGGGCGCGGTGGCCA
>JBBRZY010000347.1:0-5622 GCA_038252885.1 Anaerolineales bacterium
GAGCACCAGCAGCGGCGTCAGCCAGGAGGCCCGCCCCAGCGCCGTGATTTTGGCCAAGGTTGCCCGGGGCCGCAGCAGCAGCGGAAAGAGCCAGTCGAAATAGAACCGGCGCGGGCGTTCTTCGATGGGCAGTGCGGTGGCATCAGTCATGGGGCCGTATGATAGCACAAGCAAAAATGGCGGTATGGGCTCAAAATCAAGCACAGCGCGGCCCTCAGCAGCCGCCGCTGGGAGTAGGACGCCGGGCCGCCGGCTTTTGTTCCCGGAGAGTCAGACTGGCGGGCAGAACGCTGATTACCGGCGCTATGCGTCGAAATGCCGACTAAAGCGGGGGCCGTTATGGGCCGACCGGCAGGTCGGCCAGCTTGAGTCGATTGTCGGGCAAGAGCGCGTCAGCGTCCGCTACTGGCTGCCGCACCTGGGTGGCCCAGTCATACAGGCCAACCACTAACCCGACGCGGTCGGGCGCGTAATCCGGCGGCAAGGTGAGCGTGTGAACATCAATCACGATTTCGCCGGCCTGCCAGCGCGAGGTCGCAAACGCGCCCCGGCAGGGGGCATTATCGCTCTGGGCGACCGGCTGCGGCGAGACCCCCGGCGATTGAGTCTCGCCCCCGGGCAAGTAAAGGTGCACAAAGACGTTATAGTCGGGCAGCGCGGCGGCGGTCGCCTGCCAGCGCAAGGTGACGGTGAGCGTCTGGCCCGGATGCAGCGTGGCGGGCGACCACTCGAAGCCGGCCAGCGCCACGCCCGCACCGAAGCGCGCCGTAGAGGCGTGCGCCACCGGCACGGCCGCCGCCCCAGCCGGCACCTGATAGACACCATACAGCGGCCAGGGTTCCGGCGCATGCAGGATAGGCGCACCGGCATGGCCGGCGGGATACAGCGTTGACAGGCGCGCCAGCGTCAGCGGGTCTTGGAGGACGTCCACCAGATAGGTGACCGGAGACGCAGGCCGGTCAACGTAGACCAGACAGCCGGGACCGGGGATATCGCGCGCCGGCCCGCCGCGCAGCAACAGATCAAAGTCGAGGTGTTCGGGATCGCTGATCAGTTCGGGCGAAAGGTAGACGCGGCCAGCGGCCAGCTCCGTGACGGTCAGTTGGGCGGCGCGCCATTCCCCGACTTGAAAGGCATCGAATAGGGCGGGCGAAGCAGCCCAGCGGACAAAATAGTCATACGCGCTCACGCTGAGACTGAACATCAGCCCAAGCGCCAGCAGGCCCGTGGCCCAACGCGGGCGGTGGGCGGCCACGACCTCCCACAGTGCCACCCCGCCCAGCGCGGCCAGGCCGGCCATGGCTGGCAGGGCACCCTGGAGCCGCGTGAAGTGCGGCGATTGGCCCTCAAAGGCGATCACCACCGGCAGCAGCAGCGCGGCCAACCAGGTGAGCAGCAGGGCGGCACTCCGCCGGCGCCAAGCGCGCAGGGCCACGAACACCCCCAGCCAAAACAACAGCGATAGGAATACGTCAAAGACCGGCCGCCCCGGCAGGTTGTGGCGCGCGAGTTGATCGCCAAACCCAGGCAGCGAGATAGCGAGCAGGGTGCGCGCGGCCGCCGCCAGCAAATGCCCCAGCGCCGCCACCGGGCCGGCCGCCGTGAGGCCCTGGGTCGTGGCTGCCGCCCGGGCCAGAAACAGCCCTGGATTGCGCCAGAAGTACAGCCCCAACGGCGCGTAGATGACCAGGCTGGCCGCCGCCGTGTGCGCCAGATCGAGCAGGCGACTGCGCCATGTGGGCCGGCCGGCCACCAGGGCCACCCACAGCAGCGCCCCGGTGACCGCCAATGGCAAAAACCGGGCCGAATAGTAAGTGTACTGGGCCAGCCCCAGCGCCAACCCAGCCAGCCAATAGTAGCGCCGCCGGCCAGTGCGCAGGCCGACCGCCAGCAGCCCGACCACCCCGGCCCCCGCCGCCGCCGGCAGCATGACTTCGAAGCCCAAGCGGTTGACCGCGACCGATGAAAACGTGATAGTCAGAGTCAGCGTCCCAAGCAGCGCCAGGCGCGTGGCTCGCGGTGAGGGCATATCCAGCGCGAACACGGCGCGCAGGGCCAGGTAAACGAGCGGCAAGCTGGCGACCCCGGCCGCCGCCACCCCGAAGCGCACGGCGAGTGGGTGATTGGCGGTTAGCCAGCGCGCCAGCACCGTTAGATAGACGATGGCCGGATGGTAGCCGCCGAACCCTTGCGGGAAGTACACAGGAAACCAATGCGCGCTGGCGACCTGGCGCGCGAAGAGCGACACCAGCGCTTCGTCCGCGAACAACCCCGGCGGAAGACTGCCGAGGCGATAGAAGCGCAGCCCCGCGCCCAACACGCAGATGAGGGCCAGCCACAGCAATGGGCGGCCGGCGCTGGTGACTGCGGCCGGCTGATGGGGAGGGGCTGTTGCTGCTTTCGCCATGCCGCCATTTTACTGCCAGCCGTCCAAGGTTGATGTGGGCCCGATTACCAGATATAGTGGCCCGCAGCCGTGGCGACCCCATCAACCAGCCGCGCGCCTGGAGCGCATGCCATGTCTCTCAACCTGATCACGGGCCTGGTACTCATCGTCGTGCCGCTTATTTTCAACGTCACCTTTTTTATGCTGGCCCGCCGCTTCGACTATCCCAACATCCTGCGCCAGCCAACTGCGCAGATCTTACAGCGCTACAAGGCCGGCGGCGCGCCGCTGCGCCGGTTGTGGTATGTGTTCGCGCTGGGGGCCATCCTGTTCACGCCGGTGCCGGTGCTGGTACAGCAGGTGTTCGGTACCGCCGCGCCATGGTACCTGGCGGCCGGCACCACGCTGGGCGTCGTGGCCGGCGTGGTGCAGTTCTTAGGGCTGCTGCGCTGGCCGTTCTTGGTCAACGTGTTGGCCGACCTGTACACCGAACCGGGCGCGACCCAAGCCACCAAAGACAGTGTGGGTGTAGTCTTTCGCGCCTTCCACCATTACGCGGGCGTGGCGCTGGGCGAGCACTTGGGCTACGTGTTCACCAGCAGTTGGACCGTGCTGCTGTGCTTTGCCATCATCGAGACGCAGCGACTGCCACTGTGGCTGGGCTGGATCGGCTTGCTGCCCGCCCTCGGTGTCTTCATTGGCGTCTTCGAGGAGACTGGCTTCAAGCCGGCCGGGATGATCAACGCCATCAGCTATTTGCTGTGGTCGGTATGGGTCATGGCAGTGGGCGTGGCGGTGCTGCTGCTGCGCTAGCGGGGGCCGAGGGCGTGTCAAGGCAAGTATTCACGGCTTTTTCGCGGGCTTTTCAGCTTGATGCGCGCCGCGCCGGGCGTTATGATTGGGGTGCATAACGCCCGGCTGTTTTTGGACGGTTCACCGGTAGGAGGATGCTGAATGTTGTCTCACACGCCGCGCCGGCTCGGCGCGCTGGCTCTGGCGATCGCCCTGGCTGCCGGCTGCGCGCCCGCCACCGCCGCGCCGACAGGGGCGCCCACGGCCGCTGCGACCGAAGTGTCATGGATGGTGCTGGGCGACCCGGCCGAAACCAAGTCGTTCCAAGACGTGGCCGCCGCTTTTGAAGCGCTGCACCCTGGCACCACCGTCACCGTCATCACCCTGGCCAGCGAAGAAGCAGAATACTTCGTGCGGCTGGGCTCCGACCTGGCCGCCGGCACGCCCGCCGATGTGGTCTACATGGACTACCGCGACGCTGGCCGCTACTACGCCAACGGCTCGTTCCAGCCCATCGGCGCGCAACTGGCCGCCAGCGACCTGATCGCGGCCAAGGACTTCTACCCCCAGGCGCTCGACGCCTTCACTTGGGAGGGCCAGCAGATGTGCCTCCCGATTAACATCTCAAGTTTGGTCACTTATTACAACAAGGCGCTGTTCGACGCCGCCGGCCTGGCCTACCCAGCCGACGACTGGACCTGGGAAAACCTGCTGACCACCGCCCAGGCGCTCACCAAAGACACCGACGGCGACGGCGTGGTCGATCAGTTCGGACTCGGAACGTCAGCCCAAATTATCCGGGTGCTGCCCTTCATCTGGCAGAACGACGGCGACTTCTTAGACGGCGACCAGTTGGCGCTCAACACGCCCCAGGCGCTGGAGGCCTTGCAGTTCTTCGTGGACCTGCACGCCAAGCACCAGGTGACCCCCGACCGCGTGGCCGAGACCGCCCAGAGCAGCCAAGCCCGCTTCGAGCACGGCACGCTGGGCATGTTCTTCCAGAGCCGCCGCGTCACCACGGCCTTTCGCAGCATCACGGCCTTCGATTGGGACGTGGCTCCGCTGCCCAGCCAGGCACAGTCGGCCACCATCCTGCACGCTGACGGGCTGTGCATCCCCACCCAGGCCGCCCACCCCGCGTTGGCCTGGGAGCTGATCGAATTCGCCAACTCGGTGCGGGGCCAGCAAATCATGTCGACCACCGGCCGCACGGTGCCTTCCAACCGGGCCGTGGCCGAGTCGGAATACTTCCTTGACCCAAACGCCAAGCCGGCCCATAGCCAGGTGTGGATTGACGTAATCCCCGGCATCCGCCCGGCCCCCGTGTTGAAGGACTGGGAAGAGATCGAGGAGCATGCCAATGAGGCGATCGAACATGCCTACTACGGCGACGACACCGCCGCAGAGGCCATGCAGGCGATCATTGCGTATGTTGAAAAACATCTGGACGATTAGGCCGCGTGTCTAACCCCGGTCTGTTCACTGCGGCGCGACCGGCCGTCACCGGCCAGCGGTGGCAACGGCAGCGGCGGGCCGCCCTCCTCGGCCTGCTGCTGCCGTTTCTTGTCGGCGCGGTCGTCCTGGTCGTCATCCCCGGCGTCCTGATGCTGGCCCTGTCTTTCAGCTACTTCGACGGCTTCAGCCCGCCACTGTGGTGGGGGCTGCGCAACTACCGCATGTTCTACCTCGACCCGCTGGAGCGCATCGCGGTCGCCAACTCGCTGTACTTTACGCTGCTGGCCGTACCGCTGCGCGTGCTGGGCGCGCTCGGGCTGGCGCTGCTGCTGCGGCGGCCGGGGCGCGGCGTGGGCTTCTACCGCGCCGCCGTCTATCTGCCGACCGTCATCCCCGACGTGGCCTATGCCCTGATCTGGCTATGGGTCTTCAACCCGCTGTTTGGGCCGGTGAACCTACTGCTGCACGCGCTGGGCCTGCCGCAGCCGGCCTGGCTGGCCGACGCCGCCAGTGCCAAGCTGGTGTTCGTGTTCATGTCGCTGTTTCAGATTGGGGAAGGCTTTGTAGTGCTGTTGGCCGGGCTGCAAACGATCCCCGCCGAGTACGCCGACGCCGCCACAGTCGACGGGGCCGGGCGGCTGAGCTTCTTTCGCTACATCACCCTGCCGCTGCTCGCGCCCTGGCTGATCTTGCTGACCGTGCGCGACCTGATCTGGAGCTTCCAGTACACCTTCACGCCGGCGCTCATCATGACGCAGGGCGACCCGTATCACGCCACACTGTTCCTGCCGCTGCTCGCGTTTGAGGAGACGTTCGCTAACCTGCGCTTCGGCATGGGCGCGGCCATTTTAGTGGTGATGTTCGCGTGCAGCTTGGCGTTGGTGTTCGCTTTCTATTTTGTCGTGCGCCGCTGGACGCGGGCCGTTGAGGCTTAACGTGCGCCGCCTGGCCCCGCTGCTTGCCCGCCACGCCGCCGCACTGGCCGTGGC
>JBBRZY010000348.1:0-5610 GCA_038252885.1 Anaerolineales bacterium
CCGGCCCTGTTCTGGCTGTTTCTAGCCCGCACCATCGACGGCCTGACCGGCGGCAACGTGTCGGTGGCCCAGGCCTATCTCAGCGACACCACCACGGCCCAGAACCGGGCGCGCGGGCTGGGGCTGGTCAGCGGCGCATTCGCGGCTGGCCTGATCTTTGGCCCGGCCTTTGGGGCGCTGGTAGCCAGCCAGTTTGGGCCGCGCGTGCCATTCTTCATCGCGGCGGGGGTCTCGGCCGTCACCGTCATGCTCACCTGGCGGCTACTGCCCGAGTCGCTCTCGCCCGAGGCGCGGGCGGCCAACGCCCTCAAGGCGGCGGCCCGCCAAAGCGAGCGCCAGCCCGGTTGGCGCAACTCTAACTGGGCCGGGGTGCTGCGCCTGCCCGGCATGCCGATGCTGATGTTCATCGGCTTCCTCAGCCAGCTTTCATTCTTCAGTTTCCAATCAACGTATGTGCTATGGTCAGAAAAGGTGCTGTTCCCCACCCAAAGCCCAGAGTTTGTGCAGAGCGCCGTCGGTTACATGCTCACGTTCGTCGGCGTCGTCGGCATCATTTCGCAGTTCTGGCTGGTGGGGCCGCTGGTGCGGCGCTTCGGCGAACGGCCGCTGGTGATCGCCGGCTCGGCCGTGCGCGGCCTGGGCTGGGGGGTGATGGCGCTGCTGCCCACGCTGCCGGCCGTGCTGATCGTGCTGCCTCTGATCCCGTTTGGCGGGAACGTGGCCGTGCCGGCGCTGCTGGCCCTGCTGACCTACCTGGCCCCGGTAGACCAGCGCGGCTTCGCCATCGGCCTGATGGAGTCCTTTCAAGGCGTGGGCCGCATCGCCGGGCCGCTGATCGCCGGCTGGCTGTTTGAGTACCTGCACCCCAGCGCGCCGCTGGCCTTCGCCGCCATTGCCAGCGTGGCCACCGTGTTCGCCGCCCTCCAAATCCGCGCCCAGCAAGTCGAGGGCCGCAACTAACGACCGGGCGGTGGAATAGCACAATCGCCGAAGGGGACAGGTCAAGCCTGTCCCCTTCGGCGATTTTATTTTCTTAGTCAGTTGGTTTGTCCTACCCCATCACTCTGCGCTGACTCGCGCAGTTCGCTGCCCTGCGAAGCGTGCCTGCTTTAGACTGCCCCTGGCAGCCCGCGCCGGGGCAGCCACTCGGCTTGCAGCAGCGCGTACAGGTACTCGTCGGCCCAGCGGCCCTTGAACCAGGTGTTCTTTAGGAAGTGGCCCTCGCGCCGCATCGCCACCCGCTCTAGCAGCGCCACCGAGCGCGTGTTGAGCACATCCACCACCGCCATCACGCGGTGCAGGTCGAGGTTGATGAAGGCGTAGTCGAGCACGCCGGTCACGGCTTCGGTGGCATAGCCCTGGCCCTGGTAGGCCGGGTCAAACGACATCCCCAATTGCGCCTGGCGGACGTCTTGCACCAGCACGTTCAGGCCGATGTCGCCGATGAGCTGGTTGGCGTCGCGCAGCGTGACGCCAAAGTGAAACCACTCGCCGGGCACGCCGGGCGTCAGGCCGCGCTGCTCCTGCACGAACGTCTGCGCGCGGGCCGGGCTAATGGACTCCCAGCTTTGATAGCGGGCCACCTCCGGGTCGTTGCGGTAGGCCAAGAAGCTGGGCAGATCGGCGTCTTGAAAAGCGCGCAACGTCAGCCGGCTGGTATCAAAGGGAGTTAACAACGCTCACCGTGGCAGTCGCTAGGGCGCGCTCATGCGCGCTGGCGCGTAGTGTAGGCGAAAGTGGGGGGGCGTCAAATAGCGGCCGGCGAGGGGTTCATGGCCCGGTGGTGGTCGGCCACGACCGGCCCCGCCGGGCGGTTAAAACCGCAGCGACACAATGCGAAGCCCGCCGGTGGGGGCTGGGAGCGCTGCAATGGAAAGTTGTCGCGGCCAAAAACCAGCGGCGCATCCTCGGCGAGCGGTCTGTAGGCGGCCCGAATTTTCTTTTCTTTGGCCCAGTGGTAGACTCGCAGGGCCTGGCCGAAACGCGCACGCTGGCCAGGCCCGCCCCCTCGCAGAAAGGACACGCCATGAGCAGCAAAGTCTTTCGCCACAAGCCGCTCGCGCCCGACGAGCAGATCGGCCGGGTCGAGCCGGACGGCAAGGTGTACGAGGCGCTCTTCGGCCCCGACAAGTACGTGGGCCATGTCGAAGTCGACACCGGCAAGGTGTTCGAGGCGCGCTTCGGGCCGGATAAAGAAATCGGCCGGGTAACGCTCGATAACGGCAAGGCTTACCGCGCCAAATTCGGCCCCGACGAGTACGTGGGCCATGCCGACGGCGATGGCAAGCTCTATCGCCACAAGCCGCTGGCCGCCGACGAGTATCTGGGCCACATCCAGCAGATGCCGGCTTACGCCCACGCGGGCGCGGCGCTGCTGCTGCTGGTGCTGCCCGCTTGGGAGGCCGCGCGGGCTGAAGTTGACGCTGCCCAAGCGGCGGCCAAGCAAAGCGCCGAAGAAGCCAAGGCCGCCCAGGCCGCCCCCCACCCCAAGGACAACTCATGACGGCCCACGATCTCTCGCACATTGCGCCCGTGTGGGGCCGCGCCGTGCCCGGCACGCTGGTGGCCGACTACGGTGAAGGCGCCTACCTGTACACCACCGACGGCCGGCGTTACCTCGACTTCACCAGTGGCATCGGCGTCACCAATACCGGCCACGCCCACCCGCGCGTGGTGGCGGCCATCCAGGCTCAGGCCGCTCGCCTGCTGCACGGCCAGGCCAACATCGTCTTTCACGAGCCGCTGATCCAGTTGACCGAGGCGCTGACCGGCCTGCTGCCGCCCAGCCTCAACACCTACTTCTTCTCCAACTCCGGCGCAGAGATCATCGAGGCGGCGGTGAAGCTGGCGAAGATGGCGACCGGGCGCAGTAACGTCATCGTCTTCAGCGGGTCGTTCCACGGCCGCACGCACCTGACGATGGCGATGACGACCTCCAAGACCATCTATCGCGCCGGCTATCAACCGCTGGTGCCCGGCATCTTCGTGGCGCCCTTCCCCTACGCCTACAAATACGGTTGGGACGAGGACGCCACGACCGACTATTGCTTGAAAGAGCTCAAGCAATTGCTCAAGAGCCAGACCGCGCCCGACGAGACCGCCGCGCTGGTGATCGAGCCGGTGCTGGGCGAGGGCGGCTATATTGTGCCGCCGGTGCGCTTTATGCAGGGCCTGCGCGAGCTATGCGACCACTATGGCATCTTGCTGGTGGCCGACGAAGTGCAGTCGGGCTTCGGGCGCACCGGCAAGTGGTTTGCATTCGAGCACTTCGGCGTCGTGCCAGACATTCTGGTGATGGCCAAGGGGTTGGCCTCGGGCATGCCGCTCTCGGCGCTGGCCGCCAGCCGCGACCTGATGGCCAAGTGGACGCCCGGCAGCCACGGCGGCACTTACGGCGGCAATGTGGTGTCGTGCGCGGCGGCGGTCGCCACGATCCAGGTGATGCGTGACGAGCGCCTGATTGAGAACTCGGCGGCGATGGGCGGCGTGCTGCAAGCCGGCCTGCGCCGCCTGCAAGAGGACCATCCGGAGATCGGCGATGTGCGCGGCCTGGGGCTGATGGTGGCGACCGAGTTCACCTCACCCAAGCACGAGCCCTGGACTGAGCGCGCCAAGGCCGTCACCCAACGCGCCCTCGACGCCGGGCTGATGCTGCTGACCTGCGGCAGCTATGACAACATCATCCGCTGGATCCCGCCACTGATCGTGACCGAAGCGCAGATCAAAGAGGCCTTGGCGGTGTTCGCGGCGGGGCTGGAGGGCGGGTAGGCGCAGGAGGAGCGCGTTTGACAGTGTGTTGGTCAGACCTCACCCCCGGCCCCTCCCCGGCGCGGGGAGGGGTGCCCTTCGCAAAAGGTCGAGTCAAGATTCGCAGATTGGTGATAGCTGTGAGGTCTGAACATGCCATCGCGGCAGGTTGTCGTCGGCCAAAAAGTCAGGCGGCAAAAAGTTGAGCGTTCGCGGGAGTTGCGGCGCGTGATGACACCCGCCGAGAAAGTGCTGTGGGTGCAACTCAGGAACAATCAGCTTAATCGCATGCGTTTCCGCCGGCAGCAGATCATCGCGGGCTTCATTGTGGATTTCTATTGCCACGCCGCTGGCGTCATCGTGAACGTGGATGGCGAAATCCATCAAGAACTGCAAGCCGCCGACGCTGAGCGTGATGCCATCTTCGCCGCACACGGTTTCGTCAGTCTCCACATCACCAATACCGACGTGTTTCGCAGCCTCGATGCGGTGCTCGCCAAAATTGAGATGACCTGCCGCCAAGCCGCCTCGCCTCCTGTTGAACTACCCGACCCTCAACACGCAGGCACCCCTCCCCGCGCCGGGGAGGGGCCGGGGGTGAGGTCCGCCCAGCCGTAGCGCCCGCCCAACCCCTATGCGCCCGCCTCGCCCCCGCCTCCTGCGCCCGCTCCTCGTCCTTGCGCTGGCGCTGTGCGGGCTGGCGGGCGGCACGGCCTGGCTGGCCACCCGCTGCGACCGCGCCGCCTATATGGCCCAGGCCGCCCCCTCCTGGCTGAACACCCAAGAGAAATATCTGTACGCCTGTGGGCAAGTCTGGCACAGCTTCGACAACGGCCAGACCTGGACCACCATCACCAGCCAGGGGCTGCCGCTGTTCACCCGTGACGGCCACATTGCCGTGGACCGCGAGCCGGGGCGGCTGTACCTCGGCCTGATCCTCGGTGGGCAGAGCAGCCTGCGCTGCCTGCTGTGCGCCTGGACCCAGGTGACCCCCGCGCTGTTCCTTAGCCAGGACGGCGGCCAACATTGGACCGTGGCCGTACGCTTCCCCGCCGGCCCCACCACCGACAGCTACTTCCGGGCCGTCTATGCCGACCCCGACTACGCCGGCTCGGCCTGGGCCATCCTCACTCGCGGCGACGAGACCGCCTACTACGCCACCAACACCAGCGGGGCCGCCTGGCGCAAGACCTGCATCGAAACTTTCTCTCACCAGTGCGACCCACCGGATGCGTTTTTAGCCAACGACACCCGCCTCGACAACGTGAACGATCAGCAAATAGACGCGGACAGCCCGTAACCGTGAATGGCGCGCGTCACGCGCCCAGGGGCATGGCCCGCCACCCCCGCCTTTCGCTTTGGCTTACGCTTACTTTGCTCTGCTCACGCCTTACGGCCCGACCGCACAGCACCGCCAGCGCGTTTTGCACGATGACCTAGGCCACGCCGTCGCTCACCCGCGGCGCGGTGAACACGTGCGGGATCATGTCTGGGCCCAAGGTGCCGCGCTGCAGGCTGTTTGGCATCGTCCCCTTCAGCGCCCCGGTAGCCGCGTCGAACACCAGCAGCCGGCCAGGTCCGCGCCCACAAAAATTTGGCCGCTGCCGGTGGTGATATCCGTCGGGACGATCCCGCCGGTTGCCGCGCGGCGCTCAGTGACGAGGCCCAAGACCAGAGGGTCGCAATGAAGGTGCGCAGGGTGTGCCGGCGGGAGAGATTGGCGCGGCTAGCTGTCGCCGCTCTGGCTCAGCCGGTGGGCCAGCAAGATCGGGAGCGTCGTCGCCAGCACCACGAACACCGCCACCACATTGGTCACCGGCCGGTCGCGCGGGCGCACGAGCTGGCTGAAGATCCAAATCGGCA
>JBBRZY010000349.1:0-5608 GCA_038252885.1 Anaerolineales bacterium
GTGCACCCCGACCTGGTCGGCGCGTCGCCGCTCAAGCCCGAGAGGCTGGCGGGCGTGGACATCCTCGTCATCCGCGAGCTGACGGGCGGCTTGTACTTCGGCCAGCCCAAGGGCCGCAGCACGGTGGATGGCAAAGAGCGCGCGGTAGATACGCTGGAATACTACGACTTTGAAATTCAGCGCGTGCTCGACCTGGCGTTCCGCCTGGCGGGCGACCGGCGCAACAAAGTGACTTCGGTGGACAAGGCCAACGTGCTCGAGTCGTCGCGGCTGTGGCGCAAGATCGCTACGAGCACCGGCGCGGCCAACCCCGGCATCGCGCTTGACCACATGCTGGTCGACACGGCCGCCATGCGGCTGATCTCTAGCCCGGCGGCCTTCGACGTGCTGGTGACCGAGAACATGTTTGGCGACATTCTGACCGACGAGGCCTCGGTGCTCTCCGGCTCGATGGGCTTGCTGCCCTCGGCCTCGTTGGGCGACAGCGGTCCGGGGCTGTACGAGCCGATCCACGGCTCTGCGCCCGACATCGCCGGCAAGGGGCTGGCGAACCCGCTCGGCACGATCCTGAGCGCGGCGCTGCTGTTGCGCCACTCGCTCAAACTGCCGCGCGAGGCGGCGGCGATTGAGGCAGCCGTCAACGCGGCCATCTCGGCCGGCGCGCGTTCGGCCGACCTGGGCGGACAAATGAACACCACCGCCATGACGGCGGCGGTGCTGGCCCGCCTGGGCGAGACGGTGAGCGCCACATGAAAATCGCCATCCAGGGTGAACGCGGCGCCTACTCCGAGGCGGCGGCGCTCGAACACTTCGGCCCGGAGACCGACATCCTGCCGTGCGCCAGCTTCGACCAGGCCTTTGACGCGGTCGAGAACGGCGAGGTGGACGGCGGGCTGCTGCCGATTGAGAACTCGCTGGCTGGCAGCATCCACCGCAACTACGACCTGCTGCTCCAGCACAAGCTCGCCATCATCGGCGAGCACCATCTGCGCGTCAGCCACTGCCTGATCGGCCACGCCGGCGTCAGCCTGGGCGAGATTCGCAAGGTCATCAGCCATCCGCAGGCGCTGGCCCAGTGCGACCGCTACCTGCGCGCGCTGCCCGGCGTGACGACCGAGGTGGTCTACGACACGGCCGGCAGCGTCAAGATGGTGCGCGAGTCCGGCGACCGCACGCTGGCCGGCGTGGCCTCGCGCCGCGCCGCCGAGGTCTACGGCATGAGCATCATCGCCGCCGGCATCGAGGACGACCCGGCCAACTACACGCGCTTCCTCTCGATCGCCAAGCAACCGGTTACGCCTAGCGGCGACTGCAAGACCTCAATTGTGGTTGCCATGAAGAACCTGCCCGGCGCGCTGTTCAAGGCCATGAGCGTCTTCGCGCTGCGCGACATCGACCTGACCAAGATCGAGTCGCGCCCGCTGGTGGGCAAGGTGTGGGAGTACTTGTTCTATATCGACCTCGCCGGCTCGACGGCCGACCCCAACGTGCAGCGCGCGCTCGCCAACCTGGAAGAGTACGCCTCGCTGCTGCGCGTGCTGGGCTCGTACCCGCGCCAGCGCTTTCAGGCCACATGACCATCAGCTACCGCCCCGGCGCGCCCGCCGATGCGCTGGCGACCTACCACGTCTTCGAAGCGTCGTTGGCCGACCTGTCGGCCCGCATTAACGCCCGCGCCGACGCCACCGCCGGCGACCCCGGCGCGTGGGAGCGCCGCCGCCCGCTGTTCGAGCACCTGACGCGCACGGCCGCCTACTTTTGGGTGGCCGAGGCGGACGGACAGATTATCGGGTATGCGCGGTCGATCCAGCGCGGCCCGTTGCTAGAGCTGACCGAGTTCTTCGTCTTGCCGGACTACCAGTCCGCTGGGGTAGGCCGCGAGTTGTTGGCGCGGGCGTTCCCGGCCGACGCACCCGGCGTGCACGAGCGGGCTATCATCGCCACGATTGACGAACGGGCCGTGGGCCGCTATCTAAAGGCCGGCGTGTATCCGCGCTTCCCTATCTACGAGTTCTACCGCGCCCCCGAGCCGGTGCAGGTGCCGACCGACCTGGTGATCGTGCCGTTGGCGGACGTGCCCGACCCGCTGCCCGCGCTTGCCAAGCTGGACGAGGCTATTCTCGGCCACCGCCGCGACGCCGACCACGCCTGGCTGATGGAAACCCGCCAGGGCTATGTCTACCAGCGCCAGGGGCAGGCGGTGGGCTACGGCTACCTGGGCCAGTTCATGGGGCCGGTTGCACTCATGGCCGATGCCGACTTCCCGGCCGCGCTGGCCCACGCCGAAACCACCTGGCACGCCCAGGGCCAGCCGCGCATCGGCTTTGAACTGCCGCTCATCAACAAGGCGGCCGTCGACCATCTGGTCCGGCGCGGGTATCGCCTAGAAGCCTTCTTCGCCTTCTTCATGAGCAGCGCCCCATTTGGCAAGCTCGAAAACTACATCTGCACCAGCCCGCTGTTTTTCTTGTAGCCTGCACCAAAAAATAAATCGGGCCGGGAAGCATTGCTTCCCGGCCCTTCAGTCATCGCACGGCACTATGGTGCTATTTGGTATCTGTCTAATCTCGTCCCGAGCAGTTTCCTGCTATTGGACGTGGGAGGCGGCTTGGACGTGGTTGCGTCGTCCATTGGTCGCCAAAAGCAATTCACGCACCGCTCTCCCAGTCGCCTCACCGCTCACCAACGCGTACCCCGTCACCCGCCCCGGCTGCGGCGTCTCGTCGCTCGCTACGCGCACAGCGTCCGCAGCACCGACTCCAGCACATCCACCGCACGCAGATACTCGCTGACTAGAATGTGCTCGGCGGGCGTGTGGTCGAGCGCCGAGTCGCCGGGGCCATAGGCCAAGATCGGCGTGCCCCAGACCGGCGCGACCACGTTCATATCCGACGTGCCGCTCTTCACCGTAAAGCTCGGTTCGCCGCCCGCCTGCCGGATGGCTGCCAAGAAGGCGCGCACCAGCGGCGTGTTCTTCTCGCCGCGATAGGCGGGAACGCCCTCGGTGCAGCGCATGCTGGCGTTGTTGCTGCGGCTGATGAGCGCCTCCACCGCCTCTTCCACGCTCAGCCCTGGTGGCAGGCGCACGCCCATCCGCAGCCGCGCCCATTCCACGAAACCATCCGAGCCGCTATGCATCGCGCGCAGTGTGGGCAGCGCCTGCGCAAACATATTGGTCGTTCCTGCGTTGCGCTCCGCCGCCCAGGCCATCACCCGGTTCCAATAGGCCACCGCCGCCTCGCAAGCGCTCTCGTTCTGGGCCGAGGTGTGCGCCAGCGTGCGTTGAACCTCATAGTCGAACCACACGCTGCCTTTGTAGCCCAGCGTGATCTTGTTCCAACTGCTCGGCTCGCCGATGATGGTGAATGCCGGGCGGTACAGGTCTTTGATGAATTGCGCGCCTTCGCCCGCGCTCTCCTCGCCCACCGCGCCGATGACGACGATGCGCCGCTTGGTCGCCGCCTGACCCACCCGCGCCGCCGCCGCCGCAAAGCTCGCCAGCGGCCCCTTGGCGTCGGCCGTGCCGCGCCCGTTCAGCCGGTCGCCTTCGCGCGTCACCGGGATGATGCCCGGCACGGTGTCAATGTGCCCCAGCATCACCACCGTCTCGCCGCCCGTGCCGATGCTGCCTACGGCGTTGCCGGCTCCGTCCACACTGGCCTCGAACCCCGCGGCCTGCATCTGCGCCACCAGGTATTCCACGGCGGTGGCTTCTTGGCCGCTGGGGCTATAGTGCTCCAGCAGGCCGGTCAACAACGCTACTTCGTCCACTTATAAGGTCTCCAAAAGGCGGCAGGTCACCTCGCGGGTGGTGGCCTTGCCGCCCAGGTCGGCCGGCAGCAGCCCGGCGCGGAGGGTGGCATTCACCGCCTGGCGCACGCGCTCGGCGGCGGCGGGCTGGTCAATGTGCTCCAGCAGCAGCGCGGCCGACAGCACCGCGCCGATGGGGTTGGCGATGCCCTGCCCGGCGATGTCGGGCGCGGAGCCATGCACCGGCTCGAAGACCGCCACGCTCGCGCCGATGTTGGCTGACGGCGCAACGCCCAGCCCGCCGATCAGCGCCGCCGCCTCGTCCGACAAAATATCGCCGAACAAGTTGGTGGTCACCAGCACGCCGAAGTTCTCGGGGTCGCGCACCAGCCGCATGGCGGCCGTGTCCACCAAGCACTCGTTCACCGCGATCTCGGGATACTCGGCCGCCACGCGCCGGCAGCAGTCGCGGAAGAGCCCATCGGTCAGGCTAAGCACGTTGGCCTTGTGCACAATCGTCAGCGTCGCCGGCCGGCCGGCAGCGGCGCGGCGGCGGGCTTGCTCGAAGGCGGCGCGCGCAATCCGCTCAGACGCCTTAGGCGTGATGACACGCTCGGCAATCGCCGCCTCACCTTCCATGTGCTCGCGTCCGGAATACAGTCCCTCGGTATTCTCGCGCACGATCAGCAGGTCTAGCCCCGGCCGTGAGAATGGCCCCGGCAGCGATTGGGTAGGGCGCAGGTTGGCATAGAGCTCAAAAGTGCGGCGCAGCACCAGGATCGGGCTGCGATAGCCGGCCACCTTGCGCGACGGCGACGAGGTCGCGCCGAATAGCGCCAGCCCGGCCGTTGCCACGTCGGCCAGTGTGTTTTCTGGCATGGCCTCGCCGCTCTGTTCAAAGTGGGCGAACCCGGCCGACGACTCGACAAAACGCAGGCCCAGCCCCAGCGCGGCCAGCATCTCGGCGGCCGCCGGGATCACCTCTTGGCCCACGCCATCGCCCGGCACGAGGCAGATGGTGCGCGCGGCCGTGGTGGCTGAGTCGGTCATTCGGACACCTTGACTTCGGCCGTGCCGGTCAGCCCCAGCTTGCGGCGCAGGTGCGGCACCAGCCCACCGGCCTCCACCATGCCCACCAGCGACGGCGACAGCGGCGGGAACGGGAAGGTCTGGCCGTTGACGCGCACGCCGCTATGGGCCAGGTCTACTTCCAGCCAGTCACCGGCTTTGGTCGCGGCCACCGCCGCGGGGCAAGTGACCAGCAGCAGCCCCTGGTTGAGCGCGTTGCGGTAATAGATGCGCCCGACCGAGATCACCACCACTGCGCCGATGCCGCGATACTTGAGCGCGGTCACGGCCTGCTCGCGTGAGCTGCCGTGGCCCCAGTTGCGCCCGGCCACAATGATGTCGCCCGGCTGGGCCTCGGCCGTGAACTTGGGGTCCAGGTCTTCCAGCGCGTGCGCGGCAATGTCGGCCTTCTCGCGCAGGGTGTAGGTGTACTTGCCAGGAAAGATCACGTCGGTATTCACGTCGTCGCCGTAGCGCCAGACGCGGCCGGCGATGGTGGTTGAGTCAGTTGTCATGGCAGTTCACGCGGGTCGGTGATGACGCCGGTAATGGCGCTGGCGGCGACCACACCGGGGCTGGCCAAATAAATTTCGGCATCTGGCTGGCCCATGCGCCCCTTGAAGTTGCGGTTGGCCGACGAGATGCACACATCCCCCGGCGCGAGCACGCCCAGATGGTTGCCCATGCACGGCCCGCAGCCGGGCACGCCGATCATCGCGCCCGCCAGCAGCAGCGCCTGCACATAGCCGCGCTCCATCGCCGCCGCGTAGACTTCGGACGAGGCCGGCAC
>JBBRZY010000350.1:0-5589 GCA_038252885.1 Anaerolineales bacterium
AAAACGCGTCTGGGTCGCCCTGGTTGTTCATGATGGCCGGGTCGGTGGCGGTGGCGTGCAGCCGCGCGCGAATGGCGTCTTCTGTCACGGTGCGCCAGTTGTCAAGCTCGGCCGGGGTCAGAAAATCCTCAATGACGATAAAGCCGTTAGCTTGATACTGCTTAACTTGCTCGGGGGTGACGTTGGTCTTCATGCACGGTCTCCTTCAACTGCGGCTAAGCAAAAGTGGTCGCTGGCGCGGGGCGATAGTAGGGTCGGCGCCGATTATGCATTATGCATATTGTAGTCGTTGGTGCTATTTTAGGCGGATTGTGGCCGTCCTGCAACCTACGGGCGCTCAGCCGCGCCGGAGGCGCAGTACAAGGTCGTGCACAAACTCCGGCACGGCCAGCGTCACGGGCGCGCCGTCGCTGTGCAGCGGCTGGGCGGGCGCCGATTGGCCGGTCTGCGGATCGAAGGCGGCCACCGTGTAGTCGCCGGCCGGCAGCCCCAGCGTGAGCGCGCCGCTGAGGGGCTGGCCCGCGCCGCGCTCAAGCTGGTCGCCATCGGGCAGGTCGCGGGCAGTGGCTAGCTCGCGTTCGTCGGCCAGGTAGACGGCCACGTCCTCGCCCGGTACGCCAAAGGCCACGTCGAGCGCGTGCGGCGGCGCGTCCTGCACCAGGCCCGGCAGCGGGCGCGCGCGCACCAGATCGAGCGAATGCACAAAGCCCGCCAGGTGTTGGAACCAACTGCGCAGTTGCGCCTGTGAGGCGGGCGTGCCGGTCTCGCAGCCGTTAATGATCGAGAAGTCAATGTAGTCGTAGTGCCCGCCGGTCAGCAGCGTGGTCCAGGCGCGCTTGCGGTGGATGGTCCACGCCTCGGCGTCTTTATACTGACTGGCGATGTTGTCCTCGTCCTGGTTGAGCGGCTTGGGCGCGGCGTAGGTCGCCAGGCCAAAGTCGCGCAGGGGGCGCAGGGCCAACTGCTTCGACATGAACGGGCCAAGCTCGTACGCTTTGCCCTGGTAGGTGGTGTTGGGCAGCGCGTGGATGTTGACCACGTCATAGTCCAGCCCGGCAAAGCTCAGGTCGGAAGTTTGGTTCCAGGGCGTGTAAGTAAAGCCCTCTTGCCCGGCCACCAGGTGCTTGTTCGGCAGCCCGGCCTCGGTCGCGCGCACTACGCCGATGAGCGCGCTCAGCCAGTTGTTCACCTCGGCCACGCTGGGGGAGTTCTCGCTGGGGGCCGCGCCGCCGGGCTCGTTGCAGATTTCGTAGATCAGGTTGTCGTAGCGGTTGGTTGCCTCGACCAGCTTGCGCACATGCGCCACCTGGCGCGCGAACAGTTTGGGGTTCCGCTGGCTCATGATCTCCGGCCAATTAAACGTCTCTAGCTCGTTGATGTTGTTGTGCGCGTTGAGCGGGTTCAACTCCCAGATGGCGGGCGCGTAAGTGTTGCTGAGCAGCACCAGCTCGACCACGATGCCGTAGTGTGACGCCCGCGCCATGAAATGGTGCAACCGGTCGAAGAACTCTGGGTTGGGGCGGTCGAGGTCGTACTTCAGCTCCAGATCGAGCGCGCGGCCGGGGCCGGTGCGCACAAACGGGGCTACGTAGTCGGGCGACTCGGGCTTGCAGGTTGAGTAGGGGTTGATGGGCGTTTGCAGCTCGCGGAACAGCGTGAACAGCCGCGTGAGAGTCAGCCCACGCGCGGCCATGTCGGCCAGGTAGGGCTCGCACTGAAAGGGCCGGTTCATCACCGCGCCATAGTGCTCGGTGGCGGTCACCAACACCAGCGGCCGGCCGCGGAACTCGAACAGTTTGGGGTTGTGGGGGTGGAGGCGCAGTGGGGTCGCCATGGGCTAGTTCTTGCCCATCGCGCCGGTCTTGGGCGATCCCATTTGGCCGCCCATCTGCCCGCCGCCCATTTGGCCGCCGCTCATCATTGGGCCGCTGGCCGCGGTGGCGAAGTACGAGGGGTCGAACTCCCTCAGCTCCAGTGGGAACTTCTCCCAATAGTATTGCAGGCTGGGGTCGGTCCAGCCGGCGTAAATGTCGGCCCACTCGGCCACGCTGCAATGCGGCTCCAGCGAGCCGCGCACAATCGGCAGGCTGACCGGCTGATAGCGATAGTCCACCGACAGCCGCAGCCGGTCGGGGAACTGGTTGGGCACCGAGCGGTGGACGGTGTGGCTGTGGAAGACGAGCACATCGCCGGCGGTGAAGTCGCCGTGCGCCCACTCGCCGCTCAGGCCCTCGGTCGAAACGCCATGCCCGCCCGCGCCTTCGGCCTTGTGAGTCGGCAAGAGGCCCAGGGTGTGCGTGGCGCGCATGACTTGCAAGCCGCCCAGCGTCTCAGTGGTGTCGCCCAGCGGAATCCAGCAGGTGTAGACGGCCTTGGTGCCTTGGATGTGAATGTAATCCTGGTGAGGCGGCGTGGGGGCGTTAGCCTTGGTGGGGAACATCAGGCGGGCGATGTTGCGCGGGTGGGGCAGGACCGTTTCGCCGCACAAGGTGGTCATCATCGCCATCACGGCCGGGTGCTGCGCCAGGCGGTGAAAGGCCTCCAGTTGATAGACATCGCGATAGGCCGCCTGGGTGACGCCCACGCCGCAGAACGTCTCCATGGCGTTGGCGGCCACCTGATCAATCTGGCCGTCCATCAGCGGGGCGGCGGTGTCGAGCCAGCCATGCTTCTGGCACACGCCCAGAATCTGGCGGCGCAGGTCGAGCACGGCCGCGCGCGGGAGCAGGCTCTTGAAGTAGAAGAAACCGTCGGCCGCCATGCGGGCTTGCAGGGCGGCGGGGTCGTTGAGCAGGGGGGTCGAGTCGACAAACGGAACCAGGGTTTCCATAGGGGCCTCAGTGCAAATAGATTTGGCAGGGGGCAGCCGGCGTTAGCTCGGCTGGATGGTGAGCAGCGAGTCGTCGAAGGCCTGGAAGTCGAGGTCGTACTGCTTCCAGTAATATTTCATGTCGGCGTCGGCCTCCGACCAGCCGGCGTAGACCTCGTCCCACGGCAGCACGTTGCCGTGCGTCAGCAGCGACTTCTCTTCAATCGGCATGTCGAGCGCCTGATAGCGGTAATCGACCGACAAGCGCACGCGGTCCTTGAAAATGTTGGGCGCGGCGCGGTGCACGGTCAGGCTGTGGAAGATGATGGCATCGCCGGCGGCCATATCGCCGTGCATCCATTCCTGGTCTTGGCCATCGAGGATCACCGAGCGGCCGCCTGCACCTTCGGCCGCCCGCACCGGCAGCAAGCCGAGCTTGTGGCTGCCGCGCATGACTTGCAGCCCGCCCAGCGCTTCAGAAAAGTCGCCCAGCGGCAGCCAGCAGGTGTAGACCGCCTTGGCCCCCTGGATAAAGATGTGATCCTGATGGGGCGGGGTGGGGGCGGTGCTCTTCACTGGGAACATCATGCGGGCGATATGGCGTGGATGCATCAGCACCGTTTCGCCCATGAGCTTGGCCATCAAGTCCAGAATGGCCGGGTCGAACGATAGGCGGTGAAAGGCCGGGGTTTTGTAGACGTCTTCATAAGCGGCGTGGGTCACGCCGACGCCGAGTTCGGGCACCATCTGGTGGACCGAGGGGTCCACGATGCCGTCCATGAGATCGGCCGTGGGGGACAACCAGCCATATTTGTTGAGAATGGTCAGGATGGCGCGCCGCAGGTCGAGCACGGGCGCGCGCTTCAGCAAGCCGCGAATATACAAGAAGCCATCGCGGTCCATACGCGCTTGCAGGGCGGTTTGGTCATTGAGCAGCGGCGCGGCGTCTTCGAAGGGCATTTCAGTGTTCATGGCTAATTCTCCAGTTGGAAGCTGTCAATGCGCGAGGAGTGTACTACGAATGGGGCGAGGCGGAAAATGAGATCGGCGGGGAAAAAACGTGCGCCCCGCGCGGCGAGTGTGCCAGCCGCGCGGGGCGCGTAAAAGCAAGCGCGGTGACTGTTCTCCGCCCTAGTTCAGCGCGGGGATCATGTTGTGCGGGTCGAGAATGTACTTGCGGGCCGCGCCCTTGTCGAAGTCCTTGTAGCCCTGGGGCGCATCGGCCAGCGAGATGACCGTGGCGTTGACGGCCTTGGCGATCTGAATCTTGTCGGCCAGGATGGCGTTCATCAGGTGGCGGTGGTACTTCATCACCGGGCACTGGCCGGTGGTGAAGCTGTGCGACTTGGCCCAGCCCAACCCAATGCGGATGCCGAGTTGGCCGATCTTGGCGTTTTCGTCGACGCCGCCGGGGTCGCCGGTGACGTACAGGCCGGGGATGCCGATGCTGGCACCCGCGCGGGCGACCGTCATTACGTCGTTCAGCACGGTGGCCGGGGCTTCGGCGTGGCCGGCGCCGTGGCCGCGGGCCTCAAAGCCCACGCAGTCCACGGCTGCATCTACGAGCGGCTCGCCCAACAGTTGGGCAATCTGGTCAGCCAGCGGGCCTTTGGCCAGATCGACCACTTCGCAGCCAAAGCTCTTGGCCTGGGCCAGGCGCTCGGGGATGAAGTCGCCGACGATGACGACGCCCGCGCCCAGCAGGTGGGCCGAGGCCGCGCAGGCCAGGCCGACCGGCCCCGCGCCGGCCACATAGACCGACGAGCCGGTGGTGACGCCGGCCGTGACCGCGCCGTGGTAGCCGGTGGGAAAGATGTCGGACAGCATGGTCAGGTCGCGGATCTTGGCCAGGGCCTGATCGCGGTCGGGGAACTTGAGCAGGTTGAAGTCGGCGTAGGGCACCATGACGTACTCGGCCTGGCCGCCCTTCCAGCCGCCCATATCCACGTAGCCGTAGGCGGCGCCGGGGCGGGCGGGGTTGACGTTCAGGCAGATGCCGGTCTTGCCTTCTTTGCACATGCGGCAGCGGCCGCAGGCGATGTTGAAGGGCACCGAGCACAGATCGCCCTTCTTGATGAACTCGACATCGCGGCCGACCTCGATGACTTCGCCGGTGATTTCGTGGCCGAGGGTTTGGCCGTGTGGGGCGGTGGTGCGGCCGCGCACCATGTGCTGGTCGCTGCCGCAGATGTTGGTGGAAACGACCCGGAGGATGACGCCATGCTCACACTTGCGGTTTTGCTCCGGCAGCGCGAGCTCCGGATAGCCGATGTCGTGCACCTCGACGTTGCCCGGACCCATGTAGACGACGCAGCGATTGCCAGCCATGATGCTCCCTTTCTAGGAAAAGTGATCGAGCGGTGTGCTTCGGTCAGCTGAGTGAGAGTGCGAACCGGTTAATAACTCATGGAACGGCGGTATCGTACAACCGAGCCTAACGCGAGTCAAGCGGCAGAGGGGAAAAGCAAGAGCAAAGAAAGAGAAAGAGAAAAAGGTAGATCAGCGGCGTGGGTTGGTCCCATGGCCGGGCCGGCGAGCTATGGGACGCCGGGTGTGGCGCTGGGTTCGGTGGTGGCGGTGGGAATGGGCGTCTCGGACGGCTCGAGCGTGTCGCTGGGCGGCGGTTCGGTGGACGTTTCAGTAGGCACCACTTGGGTGTCAGTCGGCTTTTGGGTGGGAGAGGCCGTAAGCGTGGCCGTGGCCGGCGGCGGGTTGGTAGGCGTGCGTGTCGCGGTGGGCGGCACCGGCGTGCTGCTGGGCGGCACGTTGGTGTTCGCCGG
>JBBRZY010000351.1:0-5576 GCA_038252885.1 Anaerolineales bacterium
ACCATCGAGTTGCCGCCGACTTCCAGTTTGTGCTGGCGCTCCAACAGCGTCCGCCCGGCGTCGCCGGTGGCGTGCCGCAGCCGCGCCCAGATGCCGGCCTCGTCTAGCAGGAACAGCGCCGCGTAGTACACGCCTGTGCTGCGCTCAAACCGTTCGCGGATCAGCTCCACCGCCTGCACGATCAGCTCATCCGGGTTGGTGGTCGAGATCGCCGTCCGGCTGACGTCGGCCGCCGTGGCCAACTGCTCGGCGCGGCGTTGCGTCTCTTCAAACAGCCGCGCGTTCTGGATCGCGATGCCGACGTTGGCGGCGATGGTGCTCAGCAGCCGGCTGTCGGCCTGGGTGAACAACCCCTCGCGCACGATGTCTTGCACGCACAGCACGCCGATGACGACATCGCCGGCCGTGATCGGCACGCCCAGCCACGATTGGGCCGGCGCGCCTTGCAGCAGCGCGCCCAGCTCGGCCGTCCGCCGCTGCGAGTCGCGGTTAATCAGTAAGGGCCGGCGTGACTGGATGACGATCGACGTCAACCCCTGGCCCAGCGGCCGCGCCCCGACTGTCAGCGTCTCGCCCGCTTCCACGAAGTACGGGAACTCAATCAAGTTGCTCTGAGCGTCATACAGCGCGATAAAGCCGTTGTTGACGCCGAAGGTCTCGAACACCTTAGCACCCACTTGCGGCAGCAGCGCGTTCAAATCGAGCTGCGTGCTCAGCGTCTGGCTGATGGCGTTCACCGCTTCTAGCTCGCCCAGCCGCTGCTGTGTCTCGGCAAACAGGCGCGCGTTTTCGAGCGTGGAGGCGGCCTGCCCGGCGTAGAGCAGGGCGATGCGCTCATCGTCGGCGCTAAAGGTCAGCCCCGGCTGTGAGTGCGTGATCATCAGCACGCCCAGGTTCTGGCCCTGCCACGTCATCGGCACAGCCAGCGCCGCCTGATAGGGCGCGTCGGCCAGGCTGCTGTCGGCCGCCGAAACGGTGAAGTCGCTGGTGCGCAGGGCCGCGCCGCTGGCGAACACCTGCCCTGGCAGCCCTTCGTTCAGCTTCACCCGCCGGCCGCTCCGGACCCGGCCGCCGCTGCTGCTCAGCGCCACGCGCAGTTCCAATTCGTCGTCGCCGCTGGGCAGCCACACGCCCGCGCCGTCCACCGCGAACAGCCGCATGGCGCTCTGGCAAATCTGCTCCAGCGCCTGCTCGGTGTTGAACTGCGGCCCGGTCAGCGCCATAGTCGCTTCGGTCAGCGTCCCCAGTTGCTGGGCGCGGGCGCGGGTCTGCTCGAACAACTGCGCGCTTTCCATCGCCAGCGCCATGCGGTCGGCGATGGCGGCCGTCAGCTCCAGGTCGTCCTCCGACCAGGCCTCGCCCTCGCGCCGCAGCTCAATCGTGCCCAGGCGCTGGTCGCCGAATTGCAGCGGCACCCGCAGCGTGCCCCCCACGTTGTGGGCGCCCTTCAGCTCTGGTTCGGGCACTGTCAGCGCCCGCGACCCGGCGGCGAGTTGCGGTGGCAGCACCAGCGGCCGCACTTCCAGCCCGTCGTAGCGGAAGGCCTCCTCCGCGCCCGCGCCGCCCACGCCCGCCGCCCGCCGCGTCTCGCCCTGCAGCACTTGCAGTTCGGCCAACCGGCGCTGGGTCTCTTGCAGCAGCCGCGCGTTGTCCATCGCCAGGCCCAGTTGGTCCGCCAGGCTTTGCAGCACGTCGGCGTCTTCGTCGTTGAACGCGCCCGCCTCCACCGACTGCACATCCAGCACGCCCAGCACCGCGCCGCGCGCGCGCAGCGCCACGGCCATTTCCGAGTGCGTCTCGGGCAGGTCGGGGTTCACAAAGTGCACCGCGTCCGCGCCCACGTCTAGCGCAATGCGCGTGCGGCCGGTGGCGGCCACGTAGCCCACAATGCCTTCTTGGCCCGCCCGCAGCCGGTGCCCGCGCGCCAACATGCGCTGCCCGCCGGGGCTGTTGCTGGCCCGCAGCACCGCCCACTCGCGCGCGTCGTCCACCAAGAAAATGCCCGCGTGATAGAAGCTGAAGCGCAGGCTGATCAGGTTCACGCTCGTCAGCAGCAGTTCGTCCAAGTCGCGCACGGCCGCGGCCGCGTGGGCCACTTCAGTGCTCAGCGCCAGCAGCGCCGCGCGCCGCTCCAGCGCTGTTGACTGTGTGGCCTGCTCATGCCGCGCCCGTTCCGCCGCCCGGTTGGCTGCTTCCAGCGCCGCGCTCTTGGTCGCCAGTTCCTCTTGCGTGGCGCGCAGCACTTCGTTGTCTTGCGTGGCGTTCGCCGCCGCCAGCCGCGTCGCCCAAAATTGGCGCTGCGGGATGATGAGCGTCACCAGCACCAGCAGCAGGCTGGTGGCCCCGGCAATCCAGTTCAAGAACAGCGCCGGGTCGTTGGGCGCTTCGTGCAGCACCCCGGTCGAGTACAGCGCGGCGACCGCCAGCCAGGTCGCCAGGCTCGCCAGCCCCGCGCCGAGCCCGGCCCGCATGCCGAACACCGCCGCCGCAATCACGCCAAAGGCCACCAGGTACAGCCGGCCCGCGCCCGCCAGCCCCAGCGTCACCAGCGCCACCAGCCCCACCAGGTACAGCAGCGCCAAAAAGATGCCGCCGCGCAGCCCAAACGGCAGCCGCCGCGCCAGCGCCAGCCCGGCCAGCACCAGGAACATCACGCCGTACAGCGCGGTCGTGGCCCAGTCGGGCGCCGGGTCAGCCAGCGACGATATCGTGTTCATCACCAGCGCCAGCAGCGCCACCACCACCGTGCCGCGGATAATCTGGTGCAGCGCTTCCTCGCGCGCGGCGAGGCGCACCCCGGCTTGCTCAGCGCTCTCGCGCAGGCTGCGCAACGGGTTGTTCATTGACCCGCCTCGGGCACGGTGGGCGCAGCCGGCGGCTCAGGCGGCGTATCCGCCGTCAGCCGCACGACCACTTCGGTCGCGCCCAGGGCGCGGCCCAATTCGCGCATGCCGCTATGCACCACCGCCGTCGGGTTCATCGTGGCGCGCATCTGGAAGGTGATCTCGTTGATCAATTGCTCGCGCACGCGCCGCCGCTGTGTCTCTTCCAGCAAGGCCGCGCTTTCGAGCGCCGCTGCCACCTGCGTCGCCACCGTGCCCAGCGCCGTGCGCTCCTCCGCCGACCAGCCCTCCAGGGGGCGGCCGTAAATCTCAATCGTGCCCAGCGTGCGGTCGCGCAGCACCAGCGGGATGGTCAGCGCCTCGCCGGTGGCCGCCGCCTCGCCGCCGGTCTGTTGGTAGACCGACTCGTGCTGGCCGCCCGCCATCAGCGTGCGCCAACTGTTGCCGGCCACGCGCTGGTACAGGCCGCGCATCTCTTCCAGGCTGCTCTGCGTGCGCTGGAACAATTCGGCGTTCTCAATCGCCACGCTCAACTGGTCGGCCAGCGTTTGCAGCACTTGCTGATCGCCCGCGCCAAAGGCGTTGGCGGCGCGGCTCTGCACGTCCAGCGCGCCCAGCAGTTGGTTGCCCACCACCAGCGGGATCGCCAACTCGGCGCGCGTGTCGGGCAGCAGTGGGTTCTTAAAGTGGAAGGGGTCCTCGGCCACGTCTAACGCCACGCGGCTGCGGCGGTTGGCCGTGATCCAGCCGATTAGCGATTGTGACCCGACCGCCAGCCGGTGCCCGCGCGCCTTCAACTGCGCCCCCACCGGCCCGGTCGACTCGCGCAGCACGGCGTACTGCCGCGCCTCATCCAACAGGAAGATTGAAGCGTGATAGTAGCCGAAGCGCTCGCGGATCAGCTCCAGCGACAGCCGCAGCAGGTCGTCCAGGTTGCGCACCGAGGCCGTTGCCCGGCTGATGTCGGCCGCCGCCTGCAACTGCCCCGTGCGCTCGGCCACGCGCTGTTCCAGCGTGCTCACCATGTCGTTCAGTCGCCCGGTCATGGCGTTGAACGACTGCGCCAGCAGCCCGATCTCGTCCAGGCTGGTCACTTCGGCCTGCACCGTCAAATCGCCGCCGGCCACGCGGTCGGCCGTGCCGGTCAAGCGCACAATTGGGTCGGCCAACACCTGCGCCGCCGCAACGGCCGCGCCCGTCACAATCAGCGCGATCACCGCCGCCAGCGTCAGCGTGGCCTGGGTCTGCTGCTCCACCGGGGCCAAGAAGACGTCTTGCGGCAGGAAGAACGCCACCTGCCAGGGGAAGGTCTTCAGCGACACCACGGCCGCCTGGCTCTCTCGGTTGGCCGGGCTGGCCTGGCTGGTGGTGAAGAACGGCTGCCGGTTCGACAGCATCAGGCTCTGCATCAAATTGTCAGAGCCAATTGTCGGCACATACGCGCTGTAGTTCGGCAGCCGGTTCAGCGTTTGCAGCGAGGTGATGCGCTCGGCCGTGGCCGGCCCCACCAGGCGGAAGTTCAACGTGTTGTCGCTGCCGTGCGCCACGTACATCAAGTTTTCGTCAATCACCGCGCCGAACGAGTCGTCGCCCGCCAGGCCGTTGGTTTTCACCAGAATGTCTTGCACCACACGCGCCGTGTAGCGCGCCGCCAGCACCCCAATGGGCAGATCAGTGTCCGGGTCGTTCACCACCATGCTGAAGACGATGTTGCCGCGCGTGTCGCCGGTGTTGAACCGGATAGTCGAAATTTGCGATTGGCCGGTGCTCACGGCCTGGGTGAAGAAAGTCTGGTCGCCCTGCGCCGTGCCGATTTCCAGCGACGAGTTGGAGTAGATCACCATACCCTTGGCGTCGAGCAGCAGGTAGGTGTTGGCGCGCGTGTCACGCAGTTGCCACAGCGCCAGAGTGGTCTTCAGCGCGCTCTCGGCCGGGCTGCCGGCCCGCTCAGCGGCGGGCAGCGCCAGATAATCGGTGACCACCGGCTCCTGCGACTCGCTTTGCACAATGCCGCGCGTGTTGTCGAAGAAAGTCTCCAGGCTCAGCGCCGTCTGCGCCGCCGCGCCTTGCAGCGTCTCATTGGCGGCGGCCGTCAGCGCCTGGCGCGAGGCCCGTTCGTTCAGCGCCGCCAGCACGCCCAGCGGCACCAGCGACACGCCCAGGAAGGCGATGATCAGCTTGGCCCGCAGGCTCAGGTCGGCCAACCCGCGCAGCAGCGCCGCCGCATACAACACGCCCAGCAGCGCCGCCGCCATCGGCGTGACCAGCGCCAATACCGGCGAGTTGGCACGGTAGGCCAGCAGCGTGCCACCCAGCCCGTCGCCCACCACGGCGGCCGCGCTCACCGCCAGCGCCAGCAGCATGGCGATCCACAGGCCGCGCCGGCTGAACTGGTTGGTGGTCAGCGCCGCCGCCAGCACTGGCACCATCAGCGCCAGCGCCACGCCCACGTTGGCGATCAGCGCCGTCAGCGCCAGCACCAGCAGCCCGAAGACCAGCAGCGTCAGCCCGATCGCCGGCCGCACGCGCCGCCCCCCGCGCAGCAGCGCTGCCGCCACGCCCACGCCGATCACGGCCGCCAGCACTGCCCCCGCCGCGGCATACACCTGCCACAAGCCGCTCGTCACCGCCGCGTACCAAGCGATAGCGTCGTACACCACCAGCCCGCCCAATCGCAGCAGCACGGCCGCCAAGGTATTTGGTGCCGCGAAGACACTTCCGCGTAGATTGGGC